>CAUJKI010000416.1 GCA_963205015.1 Pseudomonadota bacterium | reverse complement strand
GGACCGAGATGGGGCCGCGAGAGATCGATGCCATCCGCGCCCTCGTCGCCGAGATCGTGCAATCGCTCAACGCTGGAGGCCCGAGATGAAACACAAGGTGCTTCCGGTTGTTGCCCTCGTGCTCGCCGCCGGCTTTGCTGTTGCGTGGGGAACCGGCCTGCTCGGCTCGCGCGGCGGCGAGAGCGGGACGCAGCTCACGCTCTACGGCAATGTCGACATTCGCCAGGTGCAGCTCGGCTTCCGCGTCGGCGGGCGCATCGCGGAAGCGCTTGTCGATGAAGGCGACAAGGTCAATGCCGGCGACCGGCTCGCCAGCCTCGACACGCAACCCTACCAGGATCAGATCAGGATCGCGGAAGCGCAGGCTGCTTCTGCGCGCGCGACGCTCGACAAGCTCGTCGCCGGACCGCGCAAGGCGGAGATCGATCAGGCGCGGGCGAACCATGCCGAGCGCGTCGCCGATCAGCAGAATGCCGAGCTTGCCTACGAGCGCACAGCACGACTGAGGCCGGGCGGCGCCGTCTCGGAGGCGGCGCTCGATCAGGCCAAGGCGGCCCGCGACATGGCTGTGGCACGGACGCGCTCGTCGGCGGAGGCGCTCCGCCTTCTCGAAGAGGGCACGCGGCCCGAGGACATCGCCGCCGCGCGTGCAGGCCTGCAAGCGAGCGAAGCCAGCCTCTTGTCCGCCCAGACATCCCTCAAGGATGCAACGCTTCTCGCTCCCGCGGACGGCGTGATCCTCTCGCGCGTGCGCGAACCCGGCGCGATCGTGTCGCCGAGCGACATCGTCTACGTGCTCTCGCTGACATCCCCGGTCTGGGTGCGCGCCTACATCGCCGAGCCGAGCCTTGGCCATATCCATCCGGGCATGAGGGTCGAGGTATTCACGGACACGACACCCGGCAAGCCTTACAGCGGTACGATTGGCTTCATCTCGCCCGTCGCGGAATTCCCCCCGAAGTCCGTCGAGACACCGGAGTTGCGCACCGATCTCGTCTATCGCCTCCGCGTCGTCGTCGATCACGGAAGCAACGGCTTGCGCCAGGGCATGCCCGTCACCGTGCGCATCCCGCTCGGCAAGGACAATGCAGGTGGAGCATGACCAGCGCGGCGACGAGCAACGCACCACGACCGGATGTCATCCGGCTCGATGGCGTGGCCAAGCAGTTCGGTGTTGCACCTCCGGCGCTCGACAGCATCACCGCAACCGTCCGCGGTGGTGAGATCACAGGGCTGGTCGGACCGGACGGCGCCGGCAAGACCACGCTCATGCGCCTGATGACCGGCCTGATGCTGCCCGATGCCGGCACGATCGAGGTGCTCGGTCACGACACGCGGACGGGCGCAGCGCGCATTCAGGCCGAGATCGGCTATATGCCGCAGCGTTTCGGCCTCTACGAGGATCTTTCCGTCCAGGAGAACCTCAACCTTTACGCCGATCTTCGTGGGCTCGCGAAATCTGAGCGACCTGCGGTCTTCGACGATCTTTTGACGTTCACCGATCTCAGGCCCTTTACGGCGCGCCTCGCCGGCAATCTCTCCGGCGGCATGAAGCAGAAGCTTGGTCTTGCCTGCGCGCTGCTCAAGAAACCGCGCCTGCTCCTTCTCGATGAGCCCGGCGTCGGCGTCGATCCGATCTCGCGTCGCGATCTTTGGAAGATGGTCGAGGCACTGACCGAGGAAGGCGTCGGTGTGCTGTGGTCGACGGCCTATCTCGACGAGGCCGAGGCGTGTCATCGCGCATTGCTGCTCAATGCGGGCAAGCTGCTGTTCGCAGGCCCGCCGTCCGCCCTCACCGAGCGCGTTGCCGGCCGCGTGTTCAAGCTGACGGGTGCTGCGGGACGGCGTCGCGCGATCCTTGCATGCGCGCTCGAAGAGGAGAGCGTCGTCGATGGCGTTATCCAGGGCGAAGCCATCCGGCTGGTCGTCAAGCGCGGCGCCGATCCAGCCACGCTACGAGCCCAGGCCGGTACGGAGGCCCGTATTGCACCAACAGCGCCGCGTTTCGAGGATGCTTTCGTCGATATGCTCGGCGGCGGCCCCGGCGGCCGCTCGAAACTTGCCGAGGCGACACACGCGCGCCCAGCGGACGACGGCCGGCCGGTCATCGAGGCGCGCGGCCTGACCAAGAAGTTCGGCGACTTCACCGCAGCCACCGACATCACCTTCGAAGTCCCGCGCGGCGAGATCTTCGGCCTGCTTGGGCCGAACGGCGCCGGCAAATCCACGACCTTCAAGATGCTCTGCGGCCTCTTGAAGCCCACGCTCGGCGAGGGGCGCGTGGCCGGCTTCGACCTGAGGCGGGACGGCGCGGAGGCCCGCAACCGCCTTGGCTACATGGCGCAGAAGTTCTCGCTCTATGGTGATCTGAGCGTCGCGCAGAACCTCGCCTTCTTCGCCGGCGTCTACGGCCTCGCAGGGGCGCTGAAGCGTGAACGCATGGCGCTGATGACCGAGATCTTCGACCTCGGTCCGCACGCCAATCTCAGCTCCAAGGACCTGCCGCTGGGCCTCAAGCAGCGTCTTGCGCTTGCCTGCGCCGTGATGCACGAGCCTGAAGCCCTCTTTCTCGACGAGCCGACATCGGGCGTCGACCCGATCACACGGCGCGAGTTCTGGACCCACATCAATGGTCTGGTCGAGAAGGGCGTCACGGTGCTCGTCACGACACACTTCATGGACGAGGCGGAGTACTGCGACCGGATCTCGCTCATCGATCGCGGCCGCTCGATCGCGCTCGGCACACCGGATGCGCTCAAGGCGCGCGTGGCCACGCCCGACAACCCCGACCCCACCATGGAGGACGCCTTCATCAGTCTCGTGCGGAGCTCGAGCGAGAGGGCCGCAGCATGACCGTCTCCACGCACAGCGTCGTCAATGGCAGCCGGCGCGGCTCGACCGTTCGGCTCGCGGCGCTCGTACACAAGGAGAGCCTGCAGATCCTCCGCGATCCCAGCAGCATCCTGATCGCCTTCGTGCTCCCGGCCGTCCTGCTCTTCCTGTTCGGCTACGGCGTCTCGCTCGACACGGCGCGAACGCGCGTCGGACTCGTCATCGAAGCGCAAACGCCGCTGACACAGGACCTCGCCGCCAGCTTCCAGGCCTCCCGTTACTTCGACGTCGCCGTCGCCCGCGACCGCCGCGCATTCGAGGAGGATCTCGTGCTCGGCCGCATCCGGGGCATCATCGTCGTGCCGGCGACGTTCGCGACCGACTTCACCGCGCGAAGAAACCCGGCAATCCAGGTGATTGTCGACGGGTCCGATACCAATACGGCGAACTTCGTGCAGAACTACGCCCAGGGCACCGTCGGCAACTGGGCAGCCATGCGCGGCGCCGAGACCGCGGCCCGGCCGCCAGCCATCAATGTCCAATCCCGCTACTGGTTCAACTCGGAGCTGAAAAGCCGCAACTTCCTCGTGCCCGGCTCCGTCGCCATCGTGATGACGCTGGTCGGCACGCTGCTCACTTCGCTGGTCGTCGCGCGTGAATGGGAGCGCGGCACCATGGAAGCCATCATGGCGACGCCGGTCTCAGCGACCGAGCTGCTCGCCGGCAAGATCGTGCCATACTTCCTGCTCGGGCTGACCTCGATGACGCTTTGCGTCGCGATCGCGGTTCTCTTGTTCGGTGTGCCTTTCCGCGGCTCACTCCTCGCCCTCTACGCGCTGAGTGCCGCCTTCCTGGTGCCGGCTCTCGGCCAGGGATTGCTGATCTCAGCCGCCACGAAGAACCAGTTCCTTGCCTCGCAGGTCGCGCTCATGTCGGCCTTCCTGCCGGCCTTCCTGCTCTCTGGCTTCCTGTTCGAGATCAGCTCCATGCCGACCGTGATCCAGTGGATCACCCTGCTCGTCCCGGCGCGCTATCTCATCCAGAGCCTTCAGACGGTTTTCCTCGCCGGCGATATCTGGTCGATGTTCCTGCGGGATATCGCGATCATGCTCCTGATCGGCTCAGTGCTGTTCCTGCTCGCCGCGCGCAGCACCAGAAAAAGGATCGCGTGACATGTGGTGGATCCGCCTCAAGGCGCTGATCATCAAGGAACTGCTGGCCGTGCTCCGCGATCCAAAGGGTCGCATGATCCTCATCGGTCCGCCGATCCTGCAGCTCTTCGTGTTCTCATATGCCGCGACGCTCGAAGTCCGCAATGTCGACGTGATGGTGCTCAATCGCGATGCAGGCCGCTGGGGTTACGAGCTTGTCCAGCGGCTCGACGGCGCGCCCACATTCCGCAGGATCGAGCATACGCAGTCCACGGCAGCACTGCACGACGCCATCAATCGCCAGCGCGTGATTGCCGCTATCCATATCGGGCCGACCTTCTCCCGCGACATCGAGGCGGGACGTTCGGCGGACGTGCAGATCATCCTCGATGGCCGCCGCTCGAATGCGTCGCAGATTGTCGGCGGCTATCTCAGTCAGATCATCGCCAGTGTGGCTGCCGAGACACCGGCAGGCCGCCAAGCCGCGCCTTCCAGCGTCACCGTTATTCCGCGGAACTGGTTCAACCCGAACCTCATCTACCAGTGGTTCATGGTGCCCAGCCTCGTCGCGAATATCGCGCTGCTGATTGGCCTTGTCGTCACGGCCCTCTCGGTCGCGCGCGAACGCGAGCTCGGCACCTTCGACCAGCTCATGGTGTCGCCGCTCCGCACACACGAGATTCTCATCGGCAAGCTGGCGGCACCGATGCTGATCGGCCTCTTCCATGTCTCGGTCTACATCACGGCGGCCGTCTTCTTCTTCGGGGTGCCGCTGCGCGGCTCGCTCATCCTGCTCTATGGGAGCGCGATCTTCTACCTTGCGTCCGTCGTCGGACTTGGGCTCTTCATCTCTTCGCTTTCAAAAACGCAGCAGCAGGCCATCCTCGGCGCCTTCCTGTTCATGGTCCCGGCGACCCTGCTCTCGGGTTTCGCCACGCCGATCGAGAACATGCCTGAGTGGCTGCAGCCCCTGACGCTCGTCAATCCCCTGCGCTACTTCCTCGTCATCGTGAAGGGTGTATTCCTCAAGGACCTCCCACTGAGCGAGGTCGCAGGCAACACGTTGCCGCTCGCCATCATCGCCGCCTTCACGCTGGGCACTGCCGCCTGGCTGTTCCGCCGCCGTCTCGCATAGCAAAGCGCCGCGCTGAGAGAACAGCGCAGCGCCTCCTGCGAACCTGCAGTCGAGATCAGAACTTGTACTTCAGACGCGCCGTGACCTCGTCGATGGTGAGATCGGCGGATGTGTTGACCACCCCGGCGGGAAAATCGAGCGTGTACTTCTCGCGGCCAAGATCGATGTGCTTGTATTCGACGCCGACGATGACATTCGGTGCGATGAAATATTCGGCCCCGACGCCGGCCGTCCAGCCAGTGTGGCTGCTCGAATCGCTGGTTGCGAAGGGACCGTTGAACTGGCCGGGGCTCGTGACGTTGACCTTGGACGTTCCCCAAGCAAAGCCGCCCGTTCCATAGAGATGCAGCCCCTCCCACGTCACGCCGAGGCGACCGCGCAATGTGCCGTAGTGCTCGAGCGAGTTCGTGAGCTTAAAGGGCAGCCCCGGCGCGATGCCCACGGCGACGAAGTCACGCGACGACTCGGCGTCGGCCCAATTGATGTCCGCCTCGATGCCGAGAACGAACCCCCCCGTCTGATAATTGGCACCGACATGCAGACCGCCGACCACGCCACTGTCATTGAAGCTGCCAAGCGGGAAGCCGGGCGCAGCAAAGGGGCCGACCCCCGGCGTCGAGATGGCGTTGCTGAGGTTCCAATCGGTCCACGCCACGCCGCCCTGTACGCCGACGTAGAGGCCCGACCACCGCGGGGGTGCCGGCTCGTAGTCCTTGTAGGAGCGCCCTTGTGCGGACGCCGCCGATACCGAGGCTGCCAGTATGGCAGCCGTCACCAAAGGTAATTTGCGCATAATTCAGCCTCCCCGCCGCCAGTACATCTGCGCAACCACCAAGGTTGCCGCACCGAATCTAATCAACCTAAAGTTGATTGATGATCCGAATGCCACGACCACCTCGAGTTGACAAGGCGTATGGAGGTTAATCTACACGCTCTGATTGCATATAGTGGCGCACGTGCAACAGCACACGGGCGGTAAGGTCAGGCCCCGAATGGATAGGCGAACATATAGAGTGCCGCGAAGAGGACCACGATCAACGTGCCCGAGACCAGCAGCACCCGCAGGTTCATGCGCCGGCGATCGCCTTGGCGCGCCTCGACCGGCGTCTTAACTTCAGGTTCTTCCATGGTTTGCGCCTCCTGGTCTAGGAGCCAACGCCGCGCGCCCGCACCGGTTCCGACACTGCGCAGGAGACAACGACAGCCCACACATGCGGGCGCGCCGGTTGACGGCGTTTGCGGTTCACCCTCAATGTTGCGCCCGCGAACAGCTTGCCCCCGCCACGTCCCGCTGCGGGTGCCGCCAGGTTGCCATGCCATCACTCGAGAGACAGCGCGCCGATGGACAGCCCGCCGAACAGTGCTCTGCAGTCACCGGGACCAACGTCGCGGGTTTTCTTCTCGCAGCGCCTGCGCCTGCACTACGTCGACTGGGGCAACAGCACCGCGCCGCCGCTCATCCTGCTGCACGGCGGACGAGATCACTGCCGCAACTGGGACTGGGTGGCCGAGCGCCTGCGCTCTCGCTGGCACATCATCGCGCCCGATCTGCGCGGGCACGGCGACAGCGAGTGGTCGCGCACCGGAACCTACGGCATGCTTGGCTACATCTATGATCTTGCCCAGCTCATTCACCAGCTCAAGCTGGCGCCGGTGACGATCGTCGGGCACTCGCTCGGCGGCAACATAGCGATCCGCTATGCCGGCATCCATCCTGAGAACATCGCCCGCCTCGTGGCTATCGAGGGGCTCGGGCCCTCGCCGAAGAAGCATGCCGAGCGCTACGGCAAGCCCATCGAGCAGCGTATAGCCACCTGGATCGAGGACCAGCGGAAGCTCGCCGGTCGCCTCCCGCGCCGCTACCCGACCATCGAGGACGCCTACGCACGCATGCACGAGGAGAACAAGCATCTCTCGCCCGAGCAGGCGCGGCACCTCACCGTCCACGGCGTCAACCAGAACGAGGATGGCACGTATAGCTGGAAGTTCGACAACTACGTCCGCTCATGGCCGCCCGATGATCTCGCCAAGAGCGACCTGGAACGTCTGTGGTCGCGCAACACCAGTCCGACGCTGCTCATCTACGGCAAGGAGAGCTGGGCCTCCGATCCGCGGGAGGATGGCCGGATACGGCACTTCAAAAACGCCACCGTCAGCCGCTTCGAGCGCGCAGGGCACTGGATCCACCATGACCGGCTCGGCGACTTCATGGCGCTCGTCGAGCCCTTTATCGCAGGCAAGCCCCTGCCGCAGAGCATCGCGGGCGTGGCCTGACCTCACCGCACGGACGAACCGAGACCTCGGAGCCTCATGAGCACGACAGACGCCACGAGCACGCGCACTTCATCCCTCGATGATCCGATCGCCACACTTGCGCGCAGCGGCAAACCGCCGGCCGACATCGTCGCGGCCATCGCCGCCGACGCCGAGGTCATTACAACGCCCTGCGGCGAGGGTCAGCTCGTCTGGCGACGCTGGGGCCGCGGTCGCCCGCTCGTGCTCGCGCATGGCGGTTCGGGCTCGTGGACGCACTGGATCAAGCAGATCCCCATTCTCAAGAAGCATTACGAAGTCTGGGCCATCGACCTCCCCGGCCTCGGCGACAGCGCCATGCCTCATCGCCCGCACACGCCCGAAAGCAGCGGCGAGGCGCTGGCCTATGGCCTCAAGTCGCTCATCCCGCGCGAGCGGCGCGCGCACGTCGTCGCCTTCTCGTTCGGCGCGCATGTCTCGACGCACGCCATGGTCCGCCTCGGCAACTGGGTTTCGGATTTCACGATCACCGGGTGCGCGGCCCTCGGTCTCCCGCAGGGGCCTGGCATCGAGTTTCCGAAGGAGCGTTCTGGCATGAGCGAGGAGGAGCGCTTGGGCGTCCATCGTGGGCTGCTCGAGATCCTCATGTTCAAGGAGAACGACCGCATCGATCCGCTCGCCGTGTACCTGCAGTCGGAGAACATCCGCCGCGCCCGCTTCCGCTCGCGCCCGTTCGCACGCACCGACGAGATCCGCGTCAAGCTTCCCGAGGTCGTCGTGCCCGTCCGCGCGATCTGGGGGGCCGAGGACCAGACGGCATGGCCTTCGGTCGAAGCGCGGTACGACGTGCTGCGCGAGGGGCATCCCGAGCTCATTACGCGCACGGTGCCCGATGCCGGCCACTGGGTCATGTACGAGCAGCCGGCGGCCTACACGGCGGCGCTGCTGGAGGTGCTGGCGCTTGAATAGGCGCGCTTGATGCGGGCAAGCGTGCAGGTCCGCCAGCCCTGGATCGGGGGACGTGCGCCCCGGGACTTGCAAACCAAGGGGCGGTCTGGTACCCACCTGCGGCGAACGAGGAGGGTGGCCGCCGCGCGAAAGCCGGGCCGGCCATTTTCATCCGTAGTTCCTGTGCGGTCGTGGCGGAATTGGTAGACGCACTACCTTGAGGTGGTAGCGCTCACAAGGCGTGGAGGTTCGAGTCCTCTCGACCGCACCAAATTGAATTCCATACTGTTCTGATCATTGCAGTAGGGCGGCGCCGAGGCCCGGCAGCCGCCCGATAGGTCACGTCCGTGACTTAACCGCTTTCGTGTACGTGCTCAGAACGCCCAAGTGGGGTTCGCTACCACCGACGCCGCCCCTGCGATCGCAGACGCGCGCCCCGCGGTACTCGATGACGTGGTCGCACGTGGCGAACTCCTTCGCCTGCTACAGTGCGCTGAAGATGCGTCGCCCATAACCTAAGCCGCCTCGCCCTTCCACAAGCGGGAATCGCGCTCGAGCGGCGCATAGTCGTGCCACTCGGCCAGCTTCTTGAGATAGCGCTGACGATAGGCGTGATCGTCCTCGAACTCGATGCCTTCCAGGACGATCTCCGCGCCGATCTCGTAGTAGAGATCCAGATTGCGTAGATCCGGCACTGGCGTCTCACCGCGCTCGGCTTCACCCTGCATCTGCCAGAACAACGCCTCCAGGCGGCGCACGAAAGCCGGAGTGTCGTACAAAGTGCAGATTGCGCGCTGACGCTGAAGGTAGGCCCTGGCAGCAGCGAGATCCTCGCGCTTGTGCGCGAAGGCAATGGCCCGCCCGACGTACTCGTCCGGCCCGCTGCAGATCAGCTCCGGCGCTCCGGCAGCCGCGACGATGCTCGCGCATACGCGCGCGGCGAAGCTTTTGCCCGGCACCGTCAGAACCGGCAATCCTGCGATCAGTGCGTCGGTGGCCGTCGCGTGCGCTCCATAGGGAAACGTGTCGAGGAAGAGATCGGCCAAGCCGAGGCGCGCGATATGGTTCTCATGGCCAGATACTGGCGACGCGAAAATGAGGCGCTCGGGCGCCACGCCGCCTTGCGCCGCCGCCTGCCGCAGACGCTGCTGCGCGCCCTCATTGCCTGAGCGGAGCCAAAGCACGCTGTCGGGCGTCGCCGAGAGTATCGCCATCCAGCGCGCAAAGCAGTTTGCGGTGATCTTCTGCATGCCATTGAGGCAGGCGTAGACGAAGGCGTCCTCCGGCAGGCCGGCGTCGGCACGACTCGGAGCTGCTGGAATTTGCTGCTTGCGGTCGGTGGGCAGGTAGCAGGCAAGCCGCAGCACCTTCTCGGAGAAATAGATTTCGTTCCCGGGCGGTATGATCCGTTCGTCCGCGATGATGTACTGATGGAACGGGCTGCCCATGGAGCCGGGAAAGCCGCAGAAATTCGCGATCACCGGCGCCGGCCGGTAAGCAAAGATCTTCGTCCTCGCCTGCTTGGTGTATCCGTTGAGGTCGACGAGAATATCAATCTCGTCGGCAGCGATTTGCGCTGCCGCTTCGGCGTCTCCGAGCGCGCCGATATCACGCCAGCAATCGGCGGCACTCTTGATGCGCCCTTGCGTCGCGTCGCCGGTACGGGGCTCGCCGCAATAGTAGGCGAAAATCTCGACGCTGCTCTTGTCATGCAGCTCCAGCGCTTCGCTAAGGACAAAGCCAACCGCATGTTCGCGCAGGTCCGAGGAGAGATATCCGACACGCAAGCGCTGACCTGTTCCCGACTTTTGCCGCGGCGGTACGCGCGGAATGCGACCGGCCTCGGGGCGCCCCACTGCGGACTTGCAGTAGCGATAGGCCCGGGCAAGCTGGAACAGAGGATCGTCAGCGTGGCAGGCAAGCGCCATGGACGACATCGCGTCCAGCAATTGCCGGTCCGAGACATGAGCCGAGCCAACGAGGACCGGCCATTTGCACTGACGCTGGCGCAATGACGACCAGTGCTGGCCTGCCTCTGTCTTGTCCGGCTGCAACTCGATCGCTTGCCAGAGGGCGGCTTCCGCCTCCTCCAGCAAGCCGGCACCCTCCAGGACGCGACCGATCTGTTGAAGGCTCATCAGGCGATGGCTGATCCGATCCGGCGTGATGCCGGCGCTCGCATCGACGTAGCTCTGCCACTGCTGAACGGCTTCGCTGACGAGGCCACACTCTTCCAATGCGCGGCCAAGGTTGATGTGCGCAGGCCCGAATTGCGGGCTGAGTTTCAGGCAGGTGCGCAACGCCTCCACCGCCCCGGCGATGTCGCCGACCTGTCTGGATGCGACCGAATAGTTGAAACACGCCAGATGGAGGAGAGGATTGGTGTTGTTGAAGGCAATCCAGGTCTTGTAGAGGTCGACGGCCAGTGCAGGATGCCCGCCCCCGCTCAGGCTTTCCGCTATCTGCACCAGTTCACCAAGCGACAATTGCTGATGCCGGGCACGCTCCATGATGCCAGCGAGCGGAGAAGCCTGCGCCGAGATGACGGCGTTGTTGATCGTCATGAGCATCCTGCGGCAAAGGGGCGTGGGCCGGACGTGGCACGACACCAAAAGGGTCGCCGCCTGGCTACCAGAACTGCCTTGCGTCGGGCTTGTCTTTGCCCGCAGGAGATTTGACGAGACGTCTATTCTTCCGTGCCGCCTAAGCAGAAGAATAGGGAGGTTGCGGCGCGACCGAGGCCGCGCCGCAATTCATCAGACGGCATTGTACGCCGCGAGGACTGCCTCGACTTGTGCCGTCGTCATTGCCTGGATCTGCGGCGTGGTAAAGGCCTGGGCCTGATCAGTGCTGAGGGCCGCGATGTGGTCGGTGGAGAGGCCTGCGATTGCCTTGGCGCTGATCGCAGCGATCTCGTCAGTTGTGAAGGTTGCGATCTCGTCAGACTCCATCGCGCCGAGGGCCGCCGCGCTCAGAGCCGCGATCTGCGAGCTCGTCAGTGCCTGCACCTGACTTGAATCCAGCGCTTCGATCTGCGTGCTGCTCAGCGCCGTAATCTGCTTCACCAGCAGGGCCACGACCTGATCCGTGGTCAGCGCCGCGACCTGATCGGTTGTCAGAGCCGCAAGGTGCTTGGCCGTCAGCGCGCCGATCTGATCGCTCGTCAGTACGGCGACCTGATCGGTCGTCAACGCCGCCACCTGACTCGTGGTGAGCGCCGCAACCTGCTTCGCGCCGAGAGCCACGACCTTATCCGTGGTGAGCGAGGCGATCTGATCGGTCGTGAGGCCGGCGATGGCCTTGACGTTGATCGCCGCGATCTCATCGGTCGTAAACGTGCCGAGCTCCTCGCTCGTCATCGTGCCGAGAGCTGCGGCGCTCATGGCCGCAATCTGCGAACTGCTCAGCGCCTGCGCCTGATCGGAAGTGAACGCTTCGACCTGCGTGCTGCTCAACGCCGCAATCTGCTTCACATTCAGAGCCGCAACCTGATCCGTGTTCAGCGCCGCCACCTGATCGGTCGTCAGGGCCGCCAGGTGCTTGGCCGTCAGCGCGACGATCTGTTCACTCTTCAGCGCCGCCACCTGGTCGGTCGTCAGCGCAGCGATCTGGCCGGTGGTGAGCGCCGCGATCTGCTTCACACCGAGGGCCGCGACCTTGTCGGTCGTCAGCGAGGCA
>CAUJKI010000415.1 GCA_963205015.1 Pseudomonadota bacterium | reverse complement strand
ACAGCCCCGTGTTGACGCCCGTTTCGGGCTGATACAAGGTTAACGGAGGCGATTGTCGAGTAGTCATATTGTGGGGCGTTGAGTATGTCGGATTTGAGCGTGGGTGGTGGCGCACGGCGGGATGCGCGGCTGACGAGGCGCAGCCTGATTGCAGCGGCCGGCATTCTCGCCACCGCAGGCCCCCCAGCGGCCAGCAGAGCCCTCGCCTTTTCAAGCTCGAGAGCTCCCGACTTCCACGCAAAAGGGGGCTCGAACTTCAGGGGCGGCAACAATCCAGGCCCGGCCAATGGTGCCAATTGTTTTCTTCTCGGCACGCGGCTGTCGACCCCCGACGGGGAAATCGCGATCGAGAAGCTGAGCATCGGTGATCTTGTCGTGACGCAGAACGGTGCGGCACGTGCCATTCGGTGGATCGGCAGAATGACGATCGAGCGGTGTCTGGGTGCGCCCTGGCCCGAGGATGTGCAGCCCGTTCGCGTTGCGGCGGGCGCATTCGGCGCGAACGTACCGCACCGGGACCTGTACGTTTCGTGCGCGCATATGGTTCATCTCGGCGGCGTCCTCATACCTGTGAGAGATCTGATCAACGGCCGCACGATCGCCGTTGCGGACATCGAGAGCGAGCAACAGGTCTACTTCCATGTCGTGCTCGACACGCACGATGTGCTGCTCGCTGAAGGCGAGCCCTGCGAGAGCCTGCTCATTTCTGCGGAGACGCTCCCGTCCTTTGACAACTACGCAGAATATCTGGCCCTCTACGGCGAACCGTCGGCCGTGTACGCGGCGCCTTGTGCGCCGATCATGTCCTTCAACGGCGGGCGTGGTGAGCTGAAGTCGCGGCTGAGAAGTGCGCTGGCACCGGTGATCGATATTCGCCGGCCGCTGGATGTCGTGCGCGATGAGATCGAAGCGCGCGCACTGCTTTCCAAGGCTGCGTAAAGTCACTTCCCAAAACAGAGAGGCGCGGGCCCTGTGGCGGCGCATTATTTTGCGGCTGACCGAAAGAGCTGATCAGCGCGCGTGGGCCGATCAGCCTTCGCCTTGGCTTAGATAGCGTTCGAGCCAGTGTATGTCGTAGAGCCCGTTGGCAACGTCGGGATGGCGGCAGAGCTCGGTGAAGAGCGGGATCGTCGTCTCGATGCCGTCGATCACGAACTCCGACAGGCAGCGGCGCAAGCGCATCAGGCACTCGTTGCGATTCTTGCCGTGTACGATCAGCTTGCCGATCAGGCTGTCGTAGTTGGGTGGGATCCGGTAACCTTGGTAAACGCCTGAATCGACGCGCACGCCGAGCCCGCCCGGCGGATGCCAGTAGGTGATCTTTCCCGGCGAGGGGCGGAAGTTCTTCGGGTTCTCGGCGTTGATCCGGCACTCGATGGCATGACCGGAGAACGTCACCTCGTCCTGCGTCACCGAGAGCGAGCCGCCGGATGCAATACGGATCTGTTCGAGCACGAGGTCGAGGCCGGTGATCATCTCGGTCACCGGATGCTCGACCT
Source organism: Pseudomonadota bacterium (assembly GCA_963205015.1). Classification (GTDB taxonomy): domain Bacteria; phylum Pseudomonadota; class Alphaproteobacteria; order Rhizobiales; family Hyphomicrobiaceae. Next base: position 7,510 of record CAUJKI010000415.1, on the reverse strand, counting down.
GCAGGCGCGTGTTCATCTCGATGAAATAGAACTCGCCGTCTTCGTAGAGGAACTCGACCGTGCCCGCACCGCGGTACTTGAGCTTCTTCATCGCATTCGCGACGGTCGTACCGATCTTCTTCCGCTGCTCGGCGTTGAGCGCCGGCGAGGGCGCCTCCTCGAGAATCTTCTGGTGCCGCCGCTGGAGTGAGCAGTCGCGCTCGCCGAGGTGGATCGCGTTGCCCTTGCCGTCGCCGAAGACCTGGATCTCGATGTGCCGCGGGTGTGTCAGGTACTTCTCGATATAAACGCTGTCGTCTCCGAAGGCGGCCTTGGCCTCGGCGCGCGCCGTCCTGAAGGCGATCTCCAAGTCCTCTTCCGAGCGGGCGACCTTCATGCCGCGCCCGCCGCCGCCGGCCGCCGCCTTGATCAGCACCGGAAAGCCCATCGATTTCGCGATGCGCAGCGCCTCCACCTCGTTCGCCACGCCGCCGTCGGAGCCCGGCACGACCGGAATGCCGAGCCGCTTTGCCGTCTCTTTCGCCTCGATCTTGTCGCCCATGATCCGGATGTGCTCGGACGTCGGGCCGATGAAGGTGATGTCATGCTCCTCGAGGATCTCGGCGAAGCGCGCGTTCTCGGAGAGGAAGCCGTAGCCGGGATGAATGGCGTCAGCGCCGGTGATCTCGCATGCGGCGAGGAGGCGCGGAATGTTGAGGTAGCTTTCGGAAGCGGGCGGTGGGCCGATGCAGACGCTCTCGTCGGCGAGGCGCACGTGCATGGCGTCGGCGTCCGCCGTCGAGTGCACGGCCACGGTCGCGATGCCGAGTTCCTTGCAGGCGCGCTGGATGCGGAGCGCGATCTCGCCGCGGTTGGCGATCAGAACCTTGTCGAACATGCCCTGTCCTCGTCGCGCCTCGCCCCTCATGCGTCCGGTGAGCGGACGGCGCCGGTCCTGTTCCTTGATTGACCTGCTATTCGATGATCACCTGCGGCTCGCCCAATTCGACCGGCTGGCCGTTCTCGATGAGGATCTCCTTGACCACGCCCGAGCGCGGCGCCGGGATGTGGTTCATGGTCTTCATCGCCTCGATGATGAGCAGTGTCTGACCCTGGGTAACGCGCGTTCCGATATCGATGAACGCTGGGGCGCCGGGCTCGGGGGCCCGGTAGGCGGTGCCGACCATCGGGGACTTGACGCAGCCCGGATGGTTCGCCGGATCGGGGCCGGACGGGGTGGCCGTGGGTGTGGCCTGGGCCGAACCGGGGCCTGCCGATGTCGCAGGCGCCGCTGCCGGCAATCCGACCGCGTAGGCGGCGGGCGCGGCGGCGTGGCGCGCGACGCGCACCTTCAGATCGTCCTTCTCGATCTCGATCTCGGTCAGTCCGGTCTCGTTCAGGAGCTGGGCGAGGTCGCGGATCAGGCCCTTGTCGAGGGCATCGCGGTCCTTGTTTTCCTTGGCCATGCTGTGGGTCCGCAGATGGAGTTCAGAAGATGGGCCGCTCAGCTTTTCGCAGCGGTGCCGAGGAGCGCGTGCAGTCCGTCGAGAGCGAGAAGATAGCCCTTAGGACCGAAGCCGCAGAGCACGCCGAATGCGGCCGGCGAGACGTAGGAGTGGTGACGGAAAGGCTCGCGGCGGAAGATGTTGGAAAGATGAACCTCGACCACGGGCACCTCGGCGGCGGTCAACGCGTCGAGAATGGCGACCGACGTGTGCGTGTAGGCGCCGGCGTTGAGGATGATGCCGCTTGCGGCAGTGCGGGCCTCCTGGATCCAGGTGACGAGCTCGCCCTCGCTGTTGGTCTGGCGAAAGCTCACGAGAAGGCCGAGGCTCTTGGCGTGGCTCTCGACCATCGCCCGAACATCGTCCAGCGTCTCCGAGCCGTAGATGTGCGGCTCACGCAACCCGAGCATATTGAGGTTGGGTCCGTTCAGCACATAGACCGGCTTCACCATCGACTAGCCTCGACACCTGCCTCGACCATCGCCGACCCCGGCGCCAAGGCTTGCGGCCATGGCGCCTGTCGGCTTTGCTGCACCTGCACTTGATACACGTCCGTCTATCAGCTTATTGGGCGCTGCGATAGAGCAGGTTGTGGACCATTCCGCGGCGTCCGGACGACGGGGGCAAGGGCCGCGGCGGCCTATGCAAGCCGAGACCCGCGGTGCATGGCGCACGCGCGGGTCCATACGTCTGATTTGCTTCGTGACGAGGGTGTTCAGCAGACCTTGCAACCGCCATCCTTGCGGACGTCGGCGATGTGCTGTGACATCACCTCGAGGAGGTTCTGCGGCGCACCCGCAATGGCGCGGTCGGCGACCAGGAAGTGGGGCGTTCCCTGGATGCCCATGGACTGAGCGAGCTCGCGGACCCGAGCGATTTCCTGCGTCACGGCTTCGCTCTTCATATCTGCCTTCAGCTTGGCCATGTCGACACCGGCCTTCTCAGCCACAGCGAGCGCGGCCTGTTCGTTGGCCTGGCCGCGGAGGGTCAGGAGCGCCCGGTGGACCTCCCAATACTTGCCCTGCGCCTTGGCGGCGAGAGCGACACGTGCTGCCTCCTCGGAGCCCTTGGAGAGGATCGGCAGCTCCTTGAGGACGAGCTTCACCTTGGCGTCCTTCTCGACGAGCTTGGCGATGTCGCCGAAGGCGCGCTTGCAGTAGCCGCAGTTGTAGTCGAAGAACTCGACGACCGTGATGTCGCCCGCCGGATTGCCGGCGATTGGCGCTCCGGGGCTGCGATAGATCTCTTGCGCTTGTGAGGCGATCGCGGCCTGCAGACGCTTCGCCTGGATCTCCTCCATGCGCGCCTCGAGCGCGGTCTGTACCTCGAGGAATACTTCCGGATTGGCGAGCAGGTAGTCCTTGATGATGGCGCCGATCGCCTGCTTCTGCTCGGGCGAAAAGAGGTCGGCTGCCTTGGGTCCGGACTCCGAGCTCGGGCTCGTGGTCTGGGCGAGGCGGATCGGGCGGCCGTCCCGGCCTGCCGGTTCCGCCGATAGTGTTGCGACGGGCACGATCAGGGCGGCGGCCACGGCGAATGCAGTAAAGCCGGCCAGGCAACGCCCGCCGCGGGTTGTGGTGGTCATCGAGGAGCGCCTCCTTGGCGGTCAGATCGGCAGGGTTATACCCTCATCCGGGAATTTTGAAGTTCACGATATCGCCAGCTCGGATCCAGTTCGGCGACCCGTTCTTGAGACGTGGCAGGGCCCGCTTGGCGAAAATCTGAGCTTGTTTGAGGTCGCCCTCGAGGTACAGCGCCTCGGCTGTCGCAAGATCCGCCTCGGGCAACCGGTTCTGTTTGTAGAAAGCGTTGGCCAGGATGCGGTAAGCCTGGGGATTGGGATCCTGAATCAAGGACTTGCGGGCGAGGCCAATGATCTCGTCGATATTCGGGCTATCGGCCGTGACCATGGCCTGTGCAAGCCGGACGCTGATCAGCGGCGCGTTCTGTCCCGCGAGCTGGGTGGCGCGCCGCAGGATCGGTACGGCCTCCGCCGGCCGCCCTGAGCGCATGAGGAAGTCCGCTTTGATCTCATGGAAATAAGGATTGTTCGGTTGCTCCTTGATGAGCGCGTCGACGAGCGGCAGCGCGCGGTCGACGCCGCTCAGGAAGAACGTTCCGATCGCCCGGCCATAGCGCGCAGGCAATGACTGGTCCGATTGCGGATAGCGGTTGAAGACGATTTGCGGGCGATCGAGGTAGCCCGAGATCTTCGCGCGCATCATGTCGTGGCGAAGCTGCAGCGGCGCTGGATCGCGGGCCTCCCAGAACGGGCTTGCCTGGGCCCTGCTGCGGAGCTGGGTGATGCGGTCGGCGGCGAACGGGTGGGTGCGGGCGAAGAGGCTCTGGGGCGTTCGCTGGAGCGTGAAGGTTTCCTCCTGCGCGAAGCGCTCGAAGGTCTCGATCATGCCGCGACCGGACTGCTTCGTCGCGTTGAGGTAGCGCAGTCCGGCCTGATCGGCGACGAGCTCGTTACCGCGGATCTGGCTCAGCATCACGCCGACGAAGAGAAACTGCGACAGAAAGCCACGCGTTGGATCGGCGGCGATCTTCGAGCGCAGATCCGAAAGGTGCGCGTTCGCGATATGACCAGCCTCGTGCGCGATCACCCCGATGACCTGATTCGGCGTCTCGGACACCTGAAGCGTGCCGGTGTGGATGAAGACATTGCGACCATCCAGCACGAACGCGTTGAAGCTCTCGTGCCGGATGATCCGCATGGTGATGCGGCCCGATCCGAGGCCCGCTGCGCGAAAGATGGGCGAGGCGTAGTCGTTCAGGAGGTCTTCGATCTCGGTGTCGCGGATGAAGCTCAGGCCTTGCGCCTCCGCAGGGCGTGCCGGCCCGCCGAGCGCAACCGCCAGTGCGACTGCCGCTGCCGCCAGTCCGCTCCACCAAGCCCTGATTTTCGGCTGATTCTGCATGGCCGGATCTATGGCTCGCCTATGTGGCTCCTTTGTGCTGCGTGCGAAGTTAATGAGACGCCCGACCAGGGTCAACGCGCGCCGGATTCTGACCGACGAATCCCCAGCCTGCTCCAGTGCCGCTGGAGTGCCGGCGCCAATCGTCTAGTGTGATGATCCATACCGGACAATCGGGAGCGTAGCATGACAGCCGCCGATACTCTCCCCATGATCGAGCGCCGCCGGATCGAGGCGACGATCCTGAAGCACGTCTACGAGACGCTGAAGGCGAGCCACGGCGCGGACGTTGCGGCGCGCGCGATCGCTGACGCCGTGCGCCGGTCCTCGATCGAGCAGGCACATCTGCTCGCCGCGACCGAGCCCGGCGGCAAGACGTCGATGCGCACGTTCATCGACCGCCAGGCGCAGTGGCGCATGGGGGATGCGTTGCAGACCGAGACGCTTCGCGAGAGTGATACGCAATTCGACTTCAACGTCACGCGCTGCCGCTATGCCGAGATGTATCGCGAGATGGGGCTCGGTGAGATCGGCCATTTGCTCTCCTGCCAGCGCGACGGCACGTTCTGCGAAGGCTACGATCCCCGCCTGAAGATGGACAGGACCCAGACGATCATGCAGGGCGCCAGCCACTGTGATTTCCGCTACCGGTGGGTCGAGGGCGAGATTGGTTGACGCCGGAGAGAACCCGGCGCGGGGAGAGGCGCTCCGGCTTGATTGATCGTCATTTCGGTCGGCCCGATCAGCGTCCGCTGGGGTTGACCCCGGGCTCCATTGGCGCGATTTTAAAGAGGATTTCGATTGGTTCGCTGGGGCGCACGCGCGATCGTCAGGCCACCGAGCTCAGGCAAGGCGCCCGGCGACAACTGAACAGCGATCTCTTATCAGGGCCGAGGCATGAGCAGGATCCCGGACTTCTCGACCGTCAAGCTCGGCGCGCCGTCGGGGACCCCGCCGGCGGCGCCCGCAGCCCGCTTCGAGACGCCCGAGGGCATTGCGCTGAGGTCGGTCTACACTGGTGCCGACCTCGCCGGCCTCGACTTCGTCGATACGCTCCCAGGTATCGCGCCGTTCCTCCGCGGGCCGTATCCGACCATGTACGTCACGCAGCCGTGGACGATCCGCCAATATGCCGGGTTCTCGACGGCCGAAGAGAGCAACGCCTTCTATCGGCGCAATATCGCCGCCGGCCAGAAGGGGCTATCGGTGGCCTTCGACCTCGCGACACACCGCGGTTATGACAGCGACCATCCGCGCGTGAGGGGCGACGTCGGCATGGCCGGCGTGGCGATCGATTCAATCTTCGACATGCGGACGCTGTTCTCCGGCATCGACCTCTCGCAGATGTCGGTGTCGATGACCATGAACGGTGCCGTGCTGCCGGTGCTGGCCCTGTTCATCGTTGCGGGCGAGGAACAGGGCGTGCCGCTCGCCAAGCTCTCGGGGACCATTCAGAACGACATTCTCAAGGAGTTCATGGTTCGCAATACGTACATCTATCCGCCCGCGCCTTCGATGCGGATCATCTCGGACATCTTCGCCTACACCAGCGCGAACATGCCGAAGTTCAACTCGATCTCGATCTCCGGCTATCACATGCAGGAGGCCGGCGCGACGGCGGACCTCGAGCTCGCCTACACGCTTGCGGACGGCATCGAGTATGCGCGCGCGGGCGTCGCGGGTGGACTTGGCATCGACAAATTCGCGCCGCGGCTCTCGTTCTTCTGGGCGATCGGCATGAACTTCTTCATGGAGATCGCCAAGATGCGCGCCGCGCGCCTGCTTTGGGCGCGCCTCGTCAAGTCGGAGTTCGCGCCGAAGGACGAGCGCTCGCTCTCGCTCAGGACGCACTGCCAGACCTCGGGCTGGAGCCTCACCGCGCAGGATGTCTTCAATAACGTCACGCGCACCTGCATCGAGGCCATGGCCGCAACGCAGGGCCACACGCAGTCGCTGCACACGAACGCGCTCGACGAGGCGATCGCGCTGCCGACCGACTTCTCGGCCCGCATTGCGCGCAATACGCAGCTCGTCCTCCAGCAGGAGAGCGGCACGACGCGCACGGCCGACCTCTGGGGCGGCAGCTACTATGTCGAGCGGCTCACCTATGAGCTCGCCGAAAAGGCGTGGCAGCACATCGAGGAAGTCGAGCGGCTCGGCGGCATGGCCAAGGCGATCGCCGCCGGCATTCCGAAGATGCGTATCGAGGAAGCCGCCGCGCGCACTCAGGCGCGGATCGATTCCGGTCGCCAGACGATCGTCGGTGTCAACAAGTACCGCGTTGTCGGTGAGGCCGAGATCGACATTCTGAGGGTCGACAACGCCAAGGTGCGTGAGCAGCAGCTCGCGAAGCTGGCGCGTCTCAAGGGTGAGCGCGATCCGTCGGCAATCTCGGCAGCGCTCAACGCGCTGACCGAAGGCGCGAAGAGCGGTGCCAATCTGCTCGACCTTGCGGTGAAGGCCGCACGCGCGAAGGCGACGGTGGGTGAGATCTCCGATGCGCTCGAGGTGGTGTTCGGTCGCCATCGCGCCGAGATCCGCGCCGTATCGGGCGTCTATCGATCGGAGGCGAGTGCCATGACCAGTGCTCTCGGCAAGGTACAGGGGCTCGTCGAGAACTTCGAGCGCAATGATGGGCGCCGTCCGCGCATTCTCATCGCCAAGATCGGCCAGGATGGCCATGACCGCGGCCAGAAGGTCATTGCGACGGCGTTTGCGGATCTCGGCTTCGACGTGGACATCGGCCCGCTCTTCTCGACGCCGGAGGAGGTCGCGCGCCAAGCCGTCGAGAACGACGTGCATATTGTCGGCGTGTCGTCGCTGGCGGCGGGGCACCTGACGCTGGTGCCGGAGCTGCGCGCGGCTCTCGAAGCCGAAGGCCGCGGCGACATCATGATCGTCGTCGGCGGCGTGATCCCGCCGGCCGACTATCCGGCCCTCTTCGAGGCCGGTGCGAAAGCCGTGTTCGGCCCGGGCACGAACATCCCCGAGGCGGCGGCCGATCTGCTCGTAAAGCTCAATGTCGCGCTGGGCTACGGGCCGAAGGTGGCAGCGGAGTAGGCGGCGCCCAGTGTGGCGCCGAGTATTGCGCGGCCCTCAGCGCGT
>CAUJKI010000414.1 GCA_963205015.1 Pseudomonadota bacterium | reverse complement strand
CTGCACCGGCCAGGAAGCGCGGACCGGGCACCGGCGTGAACGGCACGGCGATCTGGAGCTTTGGATAGTAACGCCCACCGGCCCGCTCGTAGGCCTCGGCCCAGCCGTAGTCGAAGATGTATTCGCCCTTGCTGTGGCTCTTCAGGTAGCAGGGCGCGACCCCGTTAATGGCGCCGTCCTGCTCGAGCGCGAGATGACAGGGCGACCAGCCCGTGCGGCGACCGACGCTCCCAGAACGCTCCAGCGCCAGGAGGAAGGCGTGCGTCGTGAACGGATTGAGCGTCGCCGGGTAGGGGTTCGCGAGCGCATCCCAGGCGGCGGCATCAATGCTCTCGATCGCAGGATGCACACGGACGTGCGGCTCGGCGCTCGGCTCGGCAGTCACCGGCACTCCTCCCTGCACTGTTTCCGCACTCACCCAATAAAAAGGCGCCGCGAACGTGGCACGTCCGCGGCGCCCGTGTCGAGTTACACGATATTACTTCTCTTCTTCCGTGCCACCCTCGCGGCGCTTCAGAGCAGCCTTGAAGATATCGCCGAGCGAGGCGCCCGAGTCGGTCGAGCCGTACTGAGCCACGGCCTGCTTCTCTTCGGCAATCTCGAGGGCCTTGATCGACACCTGGATGCGCCGCGTCGTCTTGTCGACGCTGATCACCGCCGCATCGACCTTGTCGCCGACGTTGAACCGCTCAGGCCGCTGCTCGGAGCGGTCGCGCGAGAGATCCGAACGCTTGACGTAGGTCGTGATGTCGCTGTCGGCAATGCGCACCTGGATGCCGTTCGCCTCGACGGCGATGACCTCGCAAGTGACGGGATCACCCTTCTTGAACTTGGCGATCGTGTCGAGCGGATCGCCAGCGACCTGCTTGATGCCGAGCGAGATACGCTCCTTGGCGCTGTCGACGTCGAGCACCACGGCTTTGACGTTGTCGCCCTTCTTGTAGTCCTTGATCGCCTCGTCGCCCGACTTGTTCCAGTCGAGATCGGAGAGATGGACCATGCCGTCGACGCCACCATCTAGACCGATGAACAGGCCGAACTCAGTGATGTTCCGCACCGGGCCCTCGACGATCGAACCCTTTGGGTGCGTCGTGAGGAAGCCGTCCCACGGATTTTCCTGGGTCTGCTTGAGACCAAGACTGATGCGGCGCTTGTTCGGATCGACCTCGAGCACCTGCACATCCACCTGCTGGCTCGTCGAGACGATCTTGCCGGGGTGCGTGTTCTTCTTCGTCCAGCTCATCTCCGAGACGTGGATCAGGCCCTCGACGCCCGGCTCCAGCTCGACGAACGCACCGTAGTCGGCAATGTTCGTGATCGTGCCGGAGAAGCGTGCGCCGACCGGATACTTGGCCTCGATGCCCTGCCACGGATCGGACTGGAGCTGCTTCATGCCGAGGCTGATGCGCTGCGTGTCCGGGTTGATGCGGATGATCTGCACCTTCACCGTGTCGCCGACGTTGACGACATCGCTCGGATGATTGACGCGGCGCCATGCCATGTCGGTGACGTGCAGCAGGCCGTCGATGCCGCCGAGGTCGATGAACGCGCCATAGTCGGTGAGGTTCTTGACCACGCCGTCGATGACCTGGCCCTCGGCAAGACGCGCGACGATCTCGGTCCGCTGCTCGGCCCGCGTCTCCTCCAGCACAGAGCGGCGCGAAACGACGATGTTGCCGCGGCGGCGGTCCATCTTAAGGATCTGGAACTGTGTCGGCACGTTCATGAGCGGGCCAATGTCGCGCACCGGACGGATGTCGACCTGCGAGCCCGGGAGGAACGCCACGGCACCGTCGAGGTCGACGGTGAAGCCGCCCTTGACCTTGTTGAAGATGACGCCCTCGACCTTCTCGTTGGCCTCGAACCTCTTCTCGAGGCGGGTCCAGCTTTCCTCGCGGCGCGCCTTGTCGCGCGAAAGAACAGCCTCACCCAGCGCGTTCTCGACGCGCTCCAGGTAGACCTCGACCTCGTCGCCGACCTTGAGGTCGCTGTTGCGACCGGAAGCGCCGAACTCCTTCAGCGCGACTCGGCCCTCCATCTTGAGGCCGACGTCGATGACGGCGAGATCCTTCTCGATCGCCGTGATCTTGCCTTTGACGACTTGGCCCTCGAAGGCGCCATTGCCGCCGGAAAGGCTCTCGTTCAGCAGGGCCTCGAAATCGGCCCGGGAGGGATTCATCTCGTTGGGTGCAGCAGTCGTGGTCATTCAGGCTCCATTCTGTTGAATGCGGGATACGGGCGAGCCCGGCCGAGGCCAGCTGCCCGTGTGTTCGAAGTGGAAACGCCGCTTGTGGGGCATCGCGCCGGCCTGAACGGCCACGCGCCAACCCCCGAAGCTTCGTCGGTTGTTCTGGCTTGTGTGCTCGAGTGCCACCGGCGGAGGGCAGGGCCCGCAGCTCTGATTAGGTCCGCCGTTTCGGCGGGCCGAGCTGGCTGATCTTCCTCTTGATCAGTCCGGGGTAGATGGAGCACCGATCAGATAGCGCCTCGTCGGCGCGAAAGCAAGGGTCAACGCGCTTCTGAACGCCCGATCGTAACATGGGCGATGATGTTCAGGGCCGCCTGGAAGGCCGTCTCGATGTCCATGCCCGTGGTATCGAGGAGGACGGCATCCGGCGCCTGCTTGAGGGGGGCCGCGGCGCGGCTCGCATCGCGGGCATCGCGCTGGCGGATGATCTCGAGCACCTCGTCGTATGTCACATTCTCGCCGCGCCGGGCATACTCCTCGTAGCGGCGCCGGGCCCGCACCTCGACGTCGGCCGTGACAAAGATCTTAACATCCGCGTCCGGGCAAATGACGGTGCCGATGTCGCGCCCGTCGAGCACGGCGCCCGGAGGCGTGCGCGCAAACTGCCGCTGGAAATCGAGGAGCGCCGCCCGGACCGCCGGATGCTTGGCGACGACCGAGGCGGCTTCGCCGATGGCCGTCGTCCGCAGCGCCGGATCGCCGAGCGTCCCCGCATCGAGCGCCACTGCGGCTCGCGCGCACGCTGCCCCATCCTCGAGGTCGGCGCCGGCCGCCAGCGCATCCCGTGCTACGGCCCGGTAGAGCAGCCCCGTATCGAGCCAGACATAGCCGAAGTGCCCGCCGATACGCTGTGCGAGCGTTCCCTTGCCGGAGGCCGCCGGGCCGTCGATGGCGATGATCATGACCGGCGTCCCGTCAAATCTTCAACTCCCCGCCTCATACCGGGCGCCCAACTGCTCCATGAGCCCGCGGAACTCGGGGAAGCTGGTCGCGATCATGCGGCTGTCGTCCACCGTCACAGGCTTCTCGCTTACGAGTCCGAGCGTCAGGAACGCCATGGCAATGCGGTGGTCGAGATGCGTCGCAACTGTACCGCCACCCGGCACACTCCTGCTCCCCGTTACGATCAGCGTATCGCCCTCGATCTTGGCCTCGACGCCGTTGGCGGCAAGACCAGCGGCGGTCGCGGCGAGACGGTCGCTCTCCTTCACCTTCAGCTCGGCGAGGCCCTCCATGCGCGTAGCGCCCTCGGCAAACGCCGCCACCGCTGCGAGCACGGGATACTCGTCGATCATCGAGGGCGCACGATCGGGCGGAACCCGCACGCCTTTGAGACGCTTGCCGCCACGTGCGCGCACATCGGCGATCGGCTCGCCGCCTTCCTCGCGCATGTTCAGCAGCGTGATATCGGCGCCCATTTCCTGCAGCGTCTTGTAGAAGCCCGTGCGCGTCGGGTTGTAGAGAATGCCCTCGACGGTCACGTCCGAGTCCGCCACCAGCACCGCCGCTGCAATGAGGAAGGCCGCCGAGGACGGATCTCCCGGCACGGTCACGGGCCGCCCTTCGAGCTCCGCATTGCCCTTCACGGTGATGCGCGTGCCATCCGCCGTCTTCTGAGTCCGCACCTCGGCGCCGAAGTAACGCAGCATCCGCTCGGTATGGTCGCGTGTTGCTTCCTTCTCGACGACCGTCGTCTCACCCGCGGCATGGAGCCCTGCGAACAGGATCGCGCTCTTCACCTGGGCGCTCGGCACCGGGAGCACGTATTCCATAGGCATAAGCTGGTCCGTGCCGCGCACGGTGAGCGGCAGCGTGTCCTTGTTGTCGACGGTCTCGAGGCCCATCTGGCGCAGTGGATTCAGAACACGGCCCATGGGCCGGCGCGAGAGCGAGGCATCGCCGATGAGCTTCACTTCGATCGGGTGACCCGCGATCAGGCCGAGCATGAGCCGCGTGCCCGTGCCCGAATTGCCGAAATCGAGTGCCTCCGCCGGCTGCGCAAGCCCGCCGACACCGCGACCCGTGACCTCCCAGATATTGCCCTTCTTTATCGCCGGCGCGCCGAGCGCCGTCACGGCGTGGGCGGTGTTGATCACGTCTTCGGCCTCGAGCAGGCCGCGGATACGCGTCACGCCCGTCGCCACGGCGCCCAGCATGAGCGCGCGGTGCGAGATCGACTTGTCGCCGGGCACGCGCACGGTACCGTTGAGCGCGCCAGCGCGCCCGGCCGTCAGAGGTGTTGCCTGTCCTGAGGTCTTCATCAGCCGCTCGCCAATGTTCGATCGCGGACCGGAGATCCCAAGCTAGGGTCCCGTCCGCTGCTTATAGCCCGCCCATGCGCCGGCGACTAATTCTGGCTTTCCTTGCGCCGCGACATGAATGCGAGACGCTCGAACAGGTGTACGTCCTGCTCGTTCTTGAGCAGCGCGCCGTGGAGCGGCGGGATCAGCTTCCGCGGGTCGGTCTCGCGCAGCGTCTCGGGGCCGATGTCCTCATTGAGCAGCAGCTTGATCCAGTCGAGCAGCTCGGATGTCGACGGCTTCTTCTTCAGGCCCGGCACCTCGCGCATGTCATAGAAGATCTTGAGCGCCTCCGAGACGAGCCGCCCCTTGAGGTCGGGGAAGTGTACGTCGACGATGGCCTTCATCGTCTCGGGATCGGGGAACTTGATGTAGTGGAAGAAGCAGCGGCGCAGGAAGGCGTCCGGCAGCTCCTTCTCGTTGTTCGAGGTGATCATGACGATCGGGCGCTTCTTCGCCTTGATCGTCTCGCCCGTCTCGTAGACGAAGAATTCCATACGATCGAGCTCCTGGAGGAGGTCGTTCGGGAACTCGATATCCGCCTTGTCGATCTCGTCGATGAGCAGCACCGGGCGCACGTCGCTCGTGAACGCCTCCCAGAGCTTGCCGCGCTTGATGTAGTTCGAGATATCCTTGACCTTCTCGTCGCCAAGCTGGCTGTCACGCAGCCGCGAAACGGCGTCGTACTCGTAGAGTCCCTGCTGGGCCTTGATCGTCGATTTGATGTGCCACTCGATGAGGGGCGCGCCGAGGGCCTTGGCGACCTCCTGGGCGAGCACGGTCTTGCCGGTCCCCGGCTCCCCCTTGATGAGGAGCGGGCGCTCAAGCGTGATCGCCGCGTTCACTGCAACCTTGAGATCGTCGGTTGCAACGTAGGACTTGCTTCCCGTGAACTTCATGAAGCCTCGCAAGTGGGCGCAAAAAACCGCGGCAGATTAGGGGTTCGGCTCCTTCGGAGCAACCGGAACCCGCCGGCGCGGACCACATGCGGCCATGTGCCTGGGGAGGGTTGGCGGGTCTGTTGACCGTGCTGGGAGCAATGGCCCCCAAGCCATTGGCGCGGCCGGGAAACGCTGCTAAGAGGGCCGCCGTAACGTGGCTACGACCTCCAACGCTCCGGGATCCGCCCATGCCGACCGCCGCGCGCGCACGTGAAGCGCAGAACGCCTTCTTCGCCCAGTCCCTCGCCGAGAGCGACCCCGAGGTGTTCGGCTCGATCGGTCGGGAGCTTGTCCGCCAGCAGACCGAGATCGAGCTGATCGCGTCGGAGAACATCGTCTCGCGGGCGGTGCTGGAAGCGGCCGGCTCCGTCCTCACGAACAAGTATGCCGAGGGCTATCCGGGCAAGCGCTACTATGGCGGTTGCCAATACGTCGATGAAGTTGAAACGCTCGCGATCGAGCGCGCCAAGCAGCTCTTCGACTGCAAGTTCGCAAACGTCCAGCCGAACTCGGGCAGCCAGGCCAATCAGGCCGCGTTCATGGCGCTCGCCAAGCCGGGCGACACCATTCTCGGGCTCTCTCTGGCAGCCGGCGGGCATCTGACGCACGGCTCGCCCGTGAACCAGTCGGGCAAGTGGTTCAAGGCCGTGTCCTACACCGTGCGCCGCCAGGACCAGCGCATCGACATGGACGAGGTCGCCCGCCTCGCCCGCGAGCACAAGCCGCGCATCATCATCGCGGGCGGCTCAGCCTATCCTCGCGCCATCGACTTCGACGGCTTCCGACGCATTGCCGACGAAGTCGGCGCCTTCCTGATGGTGGACATGGCGCACTTTGCGGGCCTCGTTGCCGGAGGCGTGCACGAGAGTCCGTTGCCGCACGCCCACGTCGTCACAACCACCACGCACAAGACGCTGCGCGGCCCCCGCGGCGGCATGGTGCTGACAAACGACGAAGAGGTCGCCAAGAAGGTCAATTCGGCGGTCTTCCCGGGCATGCAGGGCGGACCGCTCATGCACATCATTGCGGCCAAGGCAGTGTCCTTCGGCGAGGCGCTCAAGCCCGGTTTCCGCACCTATGCGGCCGCTGTCGTCGAGAACTGCCGCACCATGGGCGACGTGCTGCAGCGGGCCGGCTATGATCTCGTCTCGGGCGGTACCGACACGCACTTGATCCTCCTCGACCTGCGCCCCAAGAAGCTCACCGGCGACAAGGCGGAGAAGGCACTCGGCCGCGCCCACATCACGTGCAACAAGAACGGCGTGCCCTTCGATCCTGAAAAGCCCACCGTGACCTCCGGCGTTCGCCTCGGATCGCCGGCGGGCACGACGCGCGGCTTCGGCGCGGCGGAATTCCGCCAGGTCGGCTCGATGATCGCGGAAGTGCTCGACGGGCTTGCCGCCCATGGCGAGGATGGTAACAGCGCGATCGAGGCGAAGGTCCGCCAGCAGGCGATCGCGCTCTGCGAGCGCTTCCCCATCTACGCCTGAGCACGGCGCATCGACGGCAAATTCGTGACTGCCGTGCCTATCTGCTGAACCTGGAGGCCCCGATGCGCTGCCCCTACTGCGCGAGCGAGAACAGCCAGGTCAAGGACAGCCGCCCGACCGAGGAGGGCGCGGCCATCCGCCGCCGCCGCATCTGTCCCGATTGCGGCGGCCGATTCACGACCTTCGAGCGCGTGCAGCTCCGGGAACTCATCGTCGTCAAGCGCTCCGGCCGGCGCGTCGCCTTCGACCGCGAAAAGCTCGCCCGCTCAGTCGATCTCGCCGTCCGGAAGCGGCCGGTCGCGGCGGAGCGCATCGAACGGCTGCTGACGGGTATCGTGCGCCAGCTCGAGAGCATGGGCGAGAGCGAGGTAGCCTCCTCGGCCATCGGCGAGCTCGTCATGGAGGGCTTGCGCTCGCTCGATCCCGTCGCCTATGTGCGCTTTGCTTCCGTGTACCGCGACTTCCGCGAGGCGGCGGATTTCCACGAGGTGCTGGGCGAGATCGCGGGCCAGCGCATCGGCCTCAATGACGACGCACCGGCCGAGCCCCCGGACGTGAAGCCAGGCGTGGACTACAAGCAGTAATGTAAATGCCGACCTCATCCGACGCGTTCGACCGACACATGATGGACATCGCCGTGCGCATGGCGCGCCGGGGGCTCGGCACGACCGCGCCCAATCCCGCCGTCGGGGCGATCGTCGTCGACGAGGCAACGGGCGAGGTCATCGCGCGCGGCTGGACGCAACCGGGCGGACGGCCGCACGCCGAGAAAGAGGCGCTGCAGAGCGCCGGCGAGCGTGCGCGCGGGCGCACGATGTACCTGACGCTCGAGCCGTGCGCCCACACCGGCCGCCTGCCGACCTGCGCCGATGCCATGGTGTCCGCCGGCCTGAAGCGGGTCGTCTGCGCCATTCCCGATCCGAACCCGATCGTCTCAGGCCGGGGCTTCGCCCAGCTTAGCGATGCCGGCATCAAGGTCGAGATCGGTGTGCAGGCCGATGAGGCGCGCCTCGTGACGCTCGGCCATATCCTCGCGCAGACGGCGCAACGCCCGTTCGTCCAGCTCAAGATGGCGCTTGATGCCGGTCATGGCGTCGCTCCCGGCGATGGCGCGCCCGTGTGGGTGACAAGCCCCGAGGCCCGCGCCTATGCCCATCTGCTGCGCGCCGAGGCGGACGCGATCCTCGTCGGCGCCGGCACCGTTCTCGCGGACGATCCGGCCCTGACCTGCCGCCTGCCTGGACTTACCGCGCGCTCGCCGCGTCGCATTATTCTCGACGGCTCTCTACGCACGCCGGCAACGGCCAAGGTCTATTCCGCCGCCGACACCATTCCCGGCGCGCGCTACCCCAAAGTCTGGCTCGCCACGCGAGCCGATGAAGCGCGCATCATGGCCTCGCCGCACGTGGCCAACCGTGACCACGTGAATTTCGACACGCATCCCGAAGCCAACGGCCGCATCGTGCTCGCGACCCTGCTCGCGCGGCTCGCTAAGAACGGCGTCACGCGTCTCCTGGTCGAGGGCGGCCCGGAAATGTGGGGCGCCTTCCTCGCGGCCGGGCTCGTCGACGAAGCGATTGCCGCCGTCAGCCCGATGAAGAGCCCGGGCCGCACGATCCCCGTTGCCGGCCCCGATCTCGAACAGCATTTTGCCGCCCACGGTCTCGTCTGCGTCGCACGCCGCATGGCCGGCCCCGATACTCTCCACGTCTTCCGCAGGGAAAGCGAATGATACCGTTCCGCTATTACACGCGTGTGCGCTACCAGGACTGCGACGCCCAGCACGTCGTGTTCAACGCCCGCTACGGCGACTATGTCGATCTGGCGGTGACAGAGTTCCTCCGCGCAACCTTCCCCGGGCGCGATCCGTTCGACGGCTCACTCGAGATCCAGGTCGTCCGCCAGCTCATCGAGTGGACGGCGCCCGCACGCTTCAACGACGTGCTCGAAATCTCGGTCCGGGCCACACGGCTCGGCACGACCTCAGTCACTATCGGCTTCGAGCTCAGGATCGCCGGAACGCGCGACACCATCGTCACGGCGGAGGTGGTATACGTGGTTGTCGATGCCACGACGTGGAAGAAACGGCCGCTCACGTCCGACGAGCGGGCCCGCTTCGAGGCCGGCGCCTCGGGGCGGATCACGGACCATGGCGGGTACTACCCCATACAGACGGCCAGTACGGCCATCCTCGAATAACCGCACCTCTGACGCAAAATCCGGCAACTGCCCCGAACCTGCCTGTCCGGGCGGCGCAATCTCCGCAAGAAGCGCAGGTTGCAGCCCGAAAGCTGCGCCGAAATGCGCCTGCTGATCGATTGACAGCGCGATCGGCGCTGATCTAAGTATGCCCCCCATCCCGACTCGGCGTACAGAGGACAAGGAGACTCCTCGCCGCATCGGAGTCGCGGCATAGGTGGTCGGGCGGCACGGCCCGCGCGGTGGACCCAGGAGCGGTCCCGCGAGAGGTCGGAGGGAGCCGTTCCAGGGGCGGCACCGCGTAAGGACAGGCACACAAAAGGCAAGTGGGGTCCGGCAGTCGGCCGGGTGTCATGGCGTTTTGGTACTGGACTGGAGCAGGACAGCCCCCGTGGCGCGACGAGATGAACACATTGGACCGTTAACCAGGATTGGCCGGCTGCCGGAAGGGAACGAAGGCGCCGGCAGCCTGTTGAACGCCATGATTCCGCGCCGTGGACATGCAAGAAGCCCGCATTGGCATCGCTCATGCATGATTTCGGATCAATCGAGACAGGTCAGTGGCGGTCGTGGCGTTCAGGAAATTCACACGACAACCGGTGCCCGCCCCTCTCTGGGGGCCGCTTCGGCACTTGAGGGGAAACGAGAAGAGAAATGGACCTCGGTGATCTGATCAAGCCGGAAGGCGTCATTGGCTCGCTCAAGGCGAAGAGCAAGAAGCAGGTGCTGCACGAGCTCGCCCAGAAGGCGGCGGAGCTGACTGGCCTCGATGAACGGACCCTCTTCGAGACGCTGCTTCAGCGCGAGCGGCTCGGCTCTACGGGGCTTGGCCGCGGCATTGCCATCCCGCACGGAAAGCCGCCGGGCCTCAGCCGCATCGTCTGCCTTTTCGCGCGCCTCGATGCGCCGATCGACTTCGATTCGACCGATGGCGAGCCTGTCGAGCTGATCTTCCTGCTACTTGCGCCCGAGCAGGCTGGCGCCGACCACCTGAAGGCACTCGCCCGCATCTCGCGCCTGCTGCGCGACCCGCTGGCCATCGAGAAGCTCAAGGCCTCACGCGACCGCGCGACGCTTCACGCCGTGCTCACCGAGCCCGCAACGTCGCACGCAGCTTGAGGTGTGCGTTCGGTGAAGGCGACCGCCAGCCTGGCATCACCTAGCCAAGCACCAGCAGCGCCCCGAGGCCGAGCCCGCCGAGAATGATGCGCCACCACGCGAACAACGCGAAACCGTGACGGCTGACGAACTCGAGCAGATAGCGCACGACGATGACGCCCGCGATGAACGAGACGACGAAGCCGATGGCGATACCCCGGATCGTTGCGGCATCGAGTTGAGCGTGGGTTTTGTAGAGATCGTAGGCGAACGCGCCGGCCATGGTCGGCATGGCGAGGAAGAACGAGAACTCGGCTGCCGCGCGCTTCGACGTGCCCATCAGCATCGCGCCGACGATTGTCGCCCCGGACCGCGACACGCCGGGAATCATCGCGAGGCACTGGAAGAGCCCGATCTTGAACGCGAGCCAGGGCGTGATGTCCATGGCGTCGTGGATGCGCGGCTCGAGGCGGGCACGATCGATGGCGAGCAGTACGAACCCGCCGAGGATCAGCATCGTGCAGATCAGCAATGGCGAGGCAAAGAGTACCTGCTTGATCACCGAATGCAGCGCCGCGCCGATACCGGCAGCCGGCAGGAACGCCAGCAAGACCGCGGCCACGAACTTCTGCGTGCGCCGGTCGCGCGGCAGATCGAGCGTCATGCGCCAGAGCTTGGCTGCATAGACGGTCAGAATCGCGAGGATAGCGCCGAGCTGAATGAGGACCTCGAACGTCTTCTCCGGCGAATCGAAGCCGAGGAAATGGCCAGCGAGCAGGATATGCCCGGTCGAGGAGACCGGAATGAACTCGGTCAGGCCCTCGATGAGCCCGAGCAGGATCACTTGCCATGTCGGCATATGCGGAGAGCCCCTCTGGATGGCGCGCGCCGGACGGCACTACGGAACACCCCCGTGCCCGTCGCCGGCTTGCCGAATTGTGAGCATAGTCTCGCATGAACACTTACGCGAAGCCTGCACGACGGCGGCCAAACGTCGTATACTGTTGCCGCAATTGGTGCCGAGGTGGGTCAAAAGGGCAACGCCCGGCGCAAGCCTCGGGGCGTCGGTCTGCTACATCGCCGAAGCCACGGCGCATAAGGAGATGATAAGCGCATCATGAGGCGGGCACTGGTCATCCTTGGCGTCCTGGTGTTCGCAGCGCTCGCGGGCCTTTTCGCCGTTCCCGCCATGATCGACTGGGACCGCTACCGCGGCGCCATCGAGGAGGAGGCTTCGCGGCTTGCCGGCCGCGAGGTCCGCATCGGCGGCCAGATCAACGTACGCCTGCTCCCCGTCCCCTACATCCATATCGGGCGCCTTCGGATTGCCGATACGACGGCGGCCATCGGCGAGCCGCTCTTCAAGGCCGACGCGCTGACTGTCTGGCTTGCGCTCTCGCCCCTCGTCAGCGGCGCCATCGAGGCGCGCCGGGTCGAGCTCACCGCCCCTGTCCTCAACCTCGTGCTGGACGGGAATGGCAGCGGCAACTGGGCGAGTCTCACAAGCCGTGCCGGCGGCGAAGCGGCGCCGCTCCCCCCGCGCGTCACGTTCGACGACATCAAGGTGAGCGACGGCGCGCTCGTCATCCGCGAGCCCAACGGCAACATCAAATCGCAATTCCAGAAGATCGCCGGCAACATCTCGGCCGCCGCGCTCGAAGGCCCCTACCGCGTGAACCTGACCTATGCCGAGGCGCCAGATGCGCGCGCCGGAACGGCTGCATCGCAAAGCGCACGCGACACGCGTGAGCTCCGCCTCTCGACGGCCCGCCAGGACCCCGACGGCAGCGTGCGCTTCAAGGGCACGGTCCGCGTGCCGACGCGCAACCAGAGCTGGGCGATCGACGCCACGGCCCATGATCTGCTCGGCCGGCTCCGGATCGACGGAAGCCTCACCGCCCGCACACCGTTCGTGAGAAGCGATCCCGTCGAGGCACGCAACCGCACCGCGACGCCCGCCATGGTCGAGATCAAGTCGACGCTGAAGGCCGACACGGCAAGCGCTGAGCTCTCCGACCTCACGCTCACGCTCGACGCCGACAACAAGCCCCAGCTCGCGCAGGGCGCCGCCAAGTTCACGTGGCGGAAAGAGACGACCGCCGAGATCCTCATCAATGCGCGCTGGATCGACGTCGACCGCATTCTGGGTACCGACGCGAATACAGCCTCGACCGCGACGCTTGCCCGCATCATCTCCGGCCTCGGCGATGCACTGCCGGGCACGGACCAGCTCCGGGCCCTCCTGTTGCTCGATCAAGCGACCCTCAACGGCGACGTGATCAGCGCCCTCAAGCTCGATGTGCAGAAGAGCGGCGCCGACGGCTACGACATCCGTGAATTCTCCGGCAACCTGCCGGGAAGCGCGCGCCTCGTGCTGAGCGGGAAGCTGACGCCGGGCGCGCCCGAGACCGAGTTCGAAGGCCCGCTGACGCTTCGCGGCGCCTCGTTCAACCGCTTCGTCGCCTGGGCCGGACGGGGTCGGCAAGCGCCTGAGATCGCCCGGGACGGCCCCTTCGCGCTCGACGGCCGCCTCGCCGTCGGCCCGCGCCGTATTGCCGGACAGTCGATCCGCCTCGAGTTGCCCGGCGGCCGCCTTGCCGGCGATGCGAGCTGGAAGCTCGCCGCGACGGAAGGTGACGCAAAAGCCGGTGCGGGCGCGGCACTCTCCCTCGCGCTCGACGGCCCCTCGTTCGACTTCGGCGCGCTACTGCCCAGCGAACCGCGTCCCGGCGCGCTCATCAAATCGCTCGTCACGTCGCTCGCATTCCCGACCGCCGCACCGCGCGCGGATACCATCAAGGCGCCGGGCGGCCTTTCGTCGATGGACATCAAACTGCGCTTCGGCCGGCTCGCAACGCAGGCTGCAGTCTATCACGACGTCGATGCCGAGCTCGCCTGGGACGGGCGGACGTGGCATGTCCCGCGGCTGAAGGCGAGCGGTGCCGCCGGCTGGCAGGTCGAGCTCGAAGGCGGCATCGCCAGCGCCGACGACGCGGACCCCGCCGGCACGATCGCCGGTGTCGTGATCAGTCCCGATCGCGTCGCCCTTGCCGATCTTCTCGCGTGGCTCGACGTGCCGGCGACCGGCCTCATCGATCCCCAGCGTCTCGACCGCATATCGCCGCTTCGCCTCGCCGGCCGCCTCCAGCTCTCGCCGAAAGGCCTTCCCGGCGCGACGCGCCTCAGCCTTGATGGCTCGCTCGGCGAAAACCGCCTCTCGGCGACGCTCACGGCGCCGAAGCGCGCTGCAACGCTCACCGCGCTGCCGCTTGAGATCGATCTCACCGGCGATGTCCCGGCGATCACCACGCTCATCTCACAGATAGCCCCCGACGGATGGAGCGCGCCGGCCGCAAGCCGCATCGCCATGCCGGCGCGATTGACCCTTTCCGCCGTCGGCAGCATCGGCGAGGGCTTCGAGACCCTCGCCGCGCTCGACAGTCCGGGGGCGCGCGCAGAGCTGCGCGGTCGCCTCAGCACGCCTGCCGGCGCCATGCCCGAGCTCAAGGGAGTGGTGCGCCTCTCCGCCGAGGATCTCGCCAATCTCGTTGCCGCGACGGCGCTCGGGCGCAGTAGCGGCCTTGCCGGCGTTCCGCTCGTGGGCCGGATCGGCCTCCAGCTCTCGGACAAGCGGCTCAAGCTTGAAAGCGATGATCTGGCGCTCGCGGATGCGCGTGTCAGGGGCAGCATCGATCTCGACTTCTCGAAGACGCTGAAACGTCTCGATGCGCGCTTGAGCGCAAGCCGCGTCGATCTTTCCCGCGCCCTCATCCCTGTCCTCGACGAGCGGCCGCTCACCGCGGTGACGCCGGAGGCGCGCGCACACACATCTTCCTGGTGGCCCGAGGCCCCCTTCGATCTCGATCGCCTGGACGGCGTCGAAGGCACCATCGCGATCGACACGCCCGAGTTCGTCATTGCGAGCGGCATTACGCTCCGCGCGGCGCGTCTCGAGAGCACGATCCGGCAAGGCGCGCTCGACATCCGCCTTGTCGAGGCGGCGGCACTCGGCGGAAAGGCGAACGCGCGCGTGTCGCTCGCCAAGGCACCGGCAGGCGCCGCGCTCAAAGGCAACGTACGCATCGACGGCGCGGAGCTTGCCGACAACACAGCGGACGGCCAGCCGTCACCGCTCTCGGGCCGCCTCCAGCTTTCGCTCGATGTGACCGGCGCCGCACTCACAGCCCGCGGGCTCATTGCCTCGCTCAGTGGTACCGGTGAAGTGCGCCTGACCGACGGCGTCCTCAGTCAGCTCTCGCCGGGCGCCATCGTGGAAGCGAGCGAGGCCGTGCTTGCGCCCCAGGGCTCGCTTGCGCCGGGCCAGCTCGAAAAGGCCGTTCGCGAGCGCCTCGGGACAGAGCGCATTTCGCTCGGTCGGCGGCGCATCCCGCTTGCCGTGGCCGACGGCCATGTGCGCACGGCCCCGATCGTCGCCGAAAGCAAAGCCGGCCGCGTCACGGGCACCACGATCCTCGATCTCGACACCCAGCGCGTCGACAGCGAATGGAAGATCGATGGCGCCAATGTCGCGCCGCGCCCCGGCGCCAAGTCGCGCGGTCCCCTGCCGGCCGTTACCGTCATCTGGGCGGGTGCGCTCGTGAAGCTCGCGTCCCTCACGCCGCAGGTGCACGTCGATGCGCTCGAACGCGAGCTCAGTGTGCGGCGCATGGAGGGCGAGGTCGACGAGCTCGAGCGCCTGCGCCGCCTCGACGAGGATCGCGCACGCCAGGAGGCGGAACGTCAGCGCACGCTCGAAGCCGAGCGCCTCAAGGAGGTCGAGCGATCGCGCGAGGCCGAACGCGCACGCGAAAGTCTCGCCGCCCCACCCCAGGGGCAGTCATCGCCATGGCAGCCCCTCACGACGCCGACAGGGCCACAGCCCGGCGGCGCGCAGGCGCCGGCGGCCGGCCCGGCCGCGAGCCCCGCAGCCGGCACGGCCCAGGGCGAGCCCGCGGCAGTGCCGCCACCGCAGGCTCAGCCCAAGCGCAGGGCGCCGGCAAAGCAGCAGCCGTTCAACCCCTTCTCCTCGCTCTGGGGCAATTAGGCGCCACCCGCGTCGTTGGACTTATCCCGCTTGCTGCAATTCCGACGAAGTGCGCGTTTTGAATAGGCGCGCTCATAGCTCGATCATCCCGTGGACAGAGGCAACACCGCTGCTCCGTCCCCAGATTTCAGGATTATCCATGTCGCGTTGCGAAGTCCTCCGACGTCCCCGCTCAACTCGCGAAGCCAGCTCCTCCTATTCTCTCCACGCCGCCTCGGCACGAAGCGCCCGCCGCGTTCTCGCAGCGGCACTCGTCGCGGGCCTGATTGCGCTGCCGGCCGCGGCCAATGAGCTCCCGCTCCGCCGCGTCGTCCTAGCCAGTATCGGCCTCGCCCAGTTCACGCACGCGGGCTCCGTCTCGGCCGGCTCGAACATCGATCTCCCCGTACGCCTCGATCAGGTCGACGATCTTCTCAAGAGCCTGACTGTCTTCGACCGCGAAGGCGGCATCGGCGCCGTGAGCCTGCCAGGCAAGGCCCCGCTTCAGGAGCTTTTCCGTGATCTTCCCTTCGGACCGGAAGCGTTGGGTTCGCCAAGTGCGCTGCTCAATGCGCTCGTCGGCAGCGAGATCGAGATCGCCGGGCCCGTGACTGCGAAGGGCCGCGTCTTCCGCGTCGAACCGTTCGAGGTGCGCCTTCCCAATGACGGCGGGACGCTTACGCGCCACCGCTTGAGCCTCATGAGCGAGAGCGGTCTCGTGCAGGCCGTCCTCGAGGACGTGACGACGCTGCAGTTCACCGATCCCCAGGCCCGCGCGCAGATCGAGCGCGCTCTTCAAGGTCTTTCGGAGAACCGCGCGAAAGAGCGCCGCAAGCTCTCGCTCGACATTCTCGGCGAAGGCACGCGCGACGTTGCACTGAGCTATGTCGTCGCTGCACCGGTGTGGAAAACATCGTACCGCCTCGTGCTTCCCAAGGACGGGGGACGCGCCAAGCTGCAGGGCTGGGCCGTGGTCGAAAATCTCACCGGCGGCGACTGGAAGGACGTCGAGCTGACGCTCGTCTCAGGCAATCCGGTGGCGCTCCGCCAGGCACTCTACACGGCCTTCTTCTCGGACCGCATCGAAGTGCCGGTGACAGCCGGACAGACGATCCTGCCCAAAAAAGACGACAGCGATGCCGCACCCATGGCACGCAGCGCCGACGCTCGCGCTGCTGCGCCAACGCGGGCGATGGCTGGCCTCGCCGCGCCCATGCAGGAAGCGCAGCGCTATCGTTCCGGTCGTGGGTTCGAGCCCGTAGCACCTGCGAGCGCGCCTCCCCCGCCGCCGGTTCCGGACACGCTCGGTTCTGCAGCGATCGCCGCCGAGGCCGAGGAAGCGCCGACGCAACTTCTCTATCGCTTTCCCTCGCGCATCTCGCTCGCGACCGGCCACACCATGATGGTGCCCTTCCTGGATCGCGAGGTCGCCGCAAGCCGCACCTGGCTCTATCAGCCCGATACGCACGCACGCCGACCACTCGCCGCCGTGCGCCTGCGCAACGACGGCGATGCGACGTTACCCGGCGGCATCGTCACGACCTTCGAGACGGCCGGCGAAGGCGCGACCAACTTCGTCGGCGATGCGCAGCTTCCCTTGCTGCCAAAGGGCACCTTCAAGTTCGTCACCCTCGCGCTCGACACCAAGACCGACATTCGCCGCGAGGACCAGGGCGTCCAGCGCACGACGCTCGGCAAGTCGATCAACGGCGAGCTCACGATCACCACGCGCTCGCGGCGCACCATCGCCTACGAGATCACGTCGCCGACCGAGGAAGACCGTGAGATCATCGTCGAGGAGCCGCGCGCAGCGGGCTGGACACCGTCCGCCGACCAGCAGGAGATCGAGGAGACACCGACGCGCTTCCGCTTCAAGATCGACGCGCCGAAAGGCAAGACCACCAAGTCGAAGCTCGTGGTCGAGCGCACCGATCGCCGCGTCGTCCACCTCACGACCCTCGCGCCCGAGCAGATCCTGACGACCATCCAGGGCCTCGAGAACGAGACGCCTGCCCTGAAATCCGCCGTCGCGCGGCTCGGCGAGACGATCGGCGAGATCAACCGCGCACGCGCCCAGCGTGGCCAGCTCGAGGCCGAGCGCAAGAAGATCGGCGAGGACCAGGAGCGCATCCGGCGCAATCTCGGCTCAGTCGGCGCGACCTCGGACCTCGGTCGGCGCTATCTCGAGTCGCTGAAGTCACAAGAGGAGCGTCTCACCGTGATCGCACGCAGCGAGCAGCTCCTCGAGGCCGAGATCGCCGCGCGCCGCAATGTGGCGGAAGAAATCGCGAAGGGGCTGAGCTTGTAGTTTTGGTGCTGCAGGCTGCCGATCGGTTCGCGAGGGGGGCAACGGCGCGCAAGCGCTGTTGCTGCCTCGTTCCCCTGCGTCAGCACCTTCTATGTCGCTGCCTTCTCCTGCAGCTCGGTCGGCTCGGTGAAACCGCCCTCCGCAACAAGGCGCGCGAAGAGACCACCCTGCTCGACCAGCTCGCGGAACCTGCCGCGCTCGATGATCCGGCCGTGCTCGAGCACGAGGAT
>CAUJKI010000413.1 GCA_963205015.1 Pseudomonadota bacterium | reverse complement strand
AAGGAACTGATTGACTGACACCCGTTCCGTCGCCTGCGCGTGAAGCATGGTCACCGCCGAGGTTCACTGAGCAGTAAGCCTCGGCACTCTGCTGAATGTTCGGCCTATTGGCAATATTTGCTGAACAGCAAATCAACCAACAGTCGGAGGTCGACCCCGTCGACGACCTGCGACCCGAGCCGGGAGGCATGCTATGCGACGTCGAGGTACACCTGTTAGCCGGGAAGCGCTGTACGAAGAGGTCTGGACCGACGCGGTCACGGTCGTCGCGCCACGCTATGGCCTGTCGGACGTGGACTTGGTCAAGATCTGCAAGAAGCTCGGCATTCCGGTGCCGCCGCGGGGCTACTGGGCGAAGGTCAAGGCCGGCCGCCCCACCCGCAAGGTGCCGCTGCCCGCCCTCCCCGCCGGCGCGCGCGACCCTTCCGGACCGATACCGCTGTCCGAACAGGAGGCGGCCGTGCACGCGCGCGTACGTGACGCTCTCCAGCAGACCCGCGAAAGCCAGGCAAGCATCAGCGTGCCCGTCGAGCTCGTCGATCCGCACCCGCTCGTACGGGCGGCAGCGGCGCGCTTGAAGCGGCGCGACGGCTGGGATCATCCGGCCGGCGTGAGAAGCGCGCCGAAGGAAGTGCTCGACCTGCAGGTCACGAGGAGTACGCTCGACCGCGCTCTGCTGCTGATGGACACGCTGCTCAAGTCGCTCGAGCCCAGCGGCTTCACGGCGCAAGTAGACGAAGAGAAGGGGCAGACTCTCCTGGTCGGCGGCGGCACGACGCTGACGATCTCGATCGTCGAGCAGGTCACGCGAACTGGCCACACGCCGACACGCACGGAGGTGCGGGCGCGCGACCGGTACTGCGACTCCTTTCGCGTGGGTGCCCGAGGAGAGTATCCGAACATCCCGCAGTTCGATTGGCACCCCACCGGACGGCTGACGCTCACGGGATCGTGGCCTTCACGGAAGTGGAACGACACGGAGCGCAGCCTCATCGACTCGCGGCTGAGCGGCATCGTTGCTGCCATCGTCGGCCTGGCCGAGCGAAACGTGCGAAGGAAGAGGAAGAGGAGCGCCGCCAGCGGACCTACGAGGACGCGCGCGCCCGATACGAAGCGCAGGTGCACGCGCGCAACGAAGAACGTCGCCAGCTGCGCGCCCTCTTTCGCGACGCGAGCCGGCTGCAGCGCGCAAACCGCTTGCGCGAGTTCATCGCCGCCGTCGAGGACCGAGCACGCCGCGACGGCGGTCTCACGCCCGAGAAGAAACACTGGGTCGAGTGGGCCAGAGCCAAGGCCGACTGGCTCGATCCGCTCGTTCGACGAAGCGATCCAATCCTGGATGCGCCGGAGCCCGAGGCTCCGAGTTACTGGCAATACTGAGCCCGCTCCGATCTCCGATCCGCCAGCAGCTCCATTCCCGGAGCTATGGCCAGGACGCGGGCAGCGACTCCTGCTCCACCGCAATCCGGTGCGCCGATACCCATCGAGCCGGCGCATCCCAATTCCACCGGGCGCAGAGCTTCTCGATCATCGACACCTCAGCGTCCACGAGAGCACGTCGAGACGAAACAGAGTCGAGACGCGCGACATCTGGACTCATGGCGTGCAGTTCGACGCGTCGCCCCACTTCCCCGGCACAAGCGGCCAGGTGGTCGGCAATTCGGAACCCGCCCGCATCAATGTCGCCCCAGTGGAACACCCTGGCCTCGACTGGTAGCGATGTCAGCAGCAAGCGGTACACGCGCTTCCACGAAGGGCTGGGCATGCCACCGGTGTAGAGGAGAGCCGCGGCGGGCATGTGCTGACGCTGTCCGACCAACTCGTGAAAGGTCGTGAGGTTTTCGACCGTCAACAACACGGCCACGGTTTCGCAGGATGCGAAGCCCGTGATCGCCGACGGCGGAAAGCCAAGATACGGCGCGTCAATCGGGACATGCTGGTCGCCGACGCGTACCTGAAGCGCACCACTGATCAGAAACGTCGGCGGAAACTTGACGAGCCCGAGCTCATTGAAGACGTCTTCCGGATCGCGGACTGGGGCCGCTACCTCACCCTGGATCAGGACGTCGATGGGTGCAGAGAGCTGCTCGACACGCTTGCTGTCGCCCGTCAGCTGCGCGCTCAACCTGCGCACCGCCACATCAGTCGCGACCTGCGCACGGCAGTGTGACACGACGGCGACCGCATACCTCCATGCTTCGACATCCTCTGGACCAGTACCGCGGACCTTCGCGCCTCGACGCCAAGACGCCAGCACTGCCTCGAGCACCGGGTACTCCGTCAGGTGGGGCCCAAGATGCTGAGCGGCCCTGGCAACCGCATCCCATCGCGGTACCAATCCCAAGTGCCGCGCAAGCGCCTCTCGATCCAGCAGCTGAACTCGGAGGATTTGATTTCGTTCGCCCGCTCGTCGGTCCCACTCGATGCTGATCGCTCCGTCGCGTTCGGCAAGCAGGAGGTCGCCATGGCAAGCCTCCTTCTCAGCATGCGTGCCGATGGCCGAATAGGCGGGCAAGGACTCGTTGGAGAAGCGCAGACCGATGTTGCGGCCGTCCTCGCTCCTCCCCGACGCGTTCTCCGCTCTACGCAGGAGCTTCAGCAGCGCATGGCTGGCTACCGGGTTCATGCCGGGCTACCGAACTTCACCGCCATTTGCTCAACGAGTTGCGGGTTGCGACTCGGCATGTCGGTTTCAAGGAGCCGCCGGGCGTCTTCCTTGACGATCACCTCGCTTGTGAAGACATCCGATCCAAAGCGATCGAGATCGTAGTAAGAGTCGAGGACCGGCACCAGCTTCCCGACGTCCGCATCCGGCGCCGCCATGACGAGTTGCAGACCGAGCGATCGCAGGAACTGCGCCGTGACGTAGGCGTTCTGGGCATCGAAGCCGTGGAACGCCTCGTCGATGATCATTACGGCAGTGCCCTCGTGCGGCTCCCCTGCCTTCAGGCGATAGGCATTGGCGAGCGAAGCGCCCGCGATGACGTAGAAGGGCACCAAGTGTTCGCCGTTCGACCCCACGCCGAGCCGCTTGCTGAGCGAATCAACCTTCTTGTCGCCGACGCGGATCTCGAGGTCGAAGTTGAACAGGAGTCGATAGTCTTCGAGCGGGTTATTGGCCTTGTCGGCGCCCGTCTCGCACGCCTCGAGGAACGAAACCAGCTTCTTCTGGACATCGTCGGCTGCCTCGAACAAAGGCGAGGACCCCGACTCCAGAAAGGCGCTGCTCTGGATGAGCTCGTATAGCGCCTTGTGCGCGAGCGCGGGTGTGGCCACGAATCGGTACTTCTCGCCGCCGGTGAATTCCGGACACGAACGGAGGATTCTGTTCAGATCATCAATGTCGTGCTCCACACGCTTGATCGCCTCGCGCATGCGGTAGGCAACGTCGGCACGGAACGACTGGTTGGCGGCCTCGCGCGCCGCCTTGGCCTCCTGCTCGTATTCCACCAGGGTCGAAGCGGTGAGCTTCTGAACGTGGTTCCGGACCCACGTGGCGGCCTTTCGCCAGTCGCCTCGTTCTTCGACGAGGTTGATCGACATCTCGTTGATGAATGCCGTGAACTCGGCCTTTGCATCCGACTCTGACTTGACGATCCGGTCGTTCGCCCGCCTTGCTTCAGTCTCCAGGAACGCCAGGGCCGCGACAGGACCCTCGGCTGAGTCGATCTCGCGCGCTTTGTCATAGGTGGTCGTTGCGGCTTCAACGTCATAGTCGACATCCTCTGCCGCGGCGCCATACCGCGTCTGCAGATCAGTAAGGTCGCTCTGCGCCTTGCC
This sequence comes from Pseudomonadota bacterium, assembly GCA_963205015.1. Classification (GTDB taxonomy): domain Bacteria; phylum Pseudomonadota; class Alphaproteobacteria; order Rhizobiales; family Hyphomicrobiaceae. The sequence goes on along the minus strand of CAUJKI010000413.1, from coordinate 989 downwards.
CAAATTCGTCCGCGTTTCCTCAAGCGCGCCCCCTCTCTTGGCTCGCGTCTCGCGCAGATCCGTCAGCTCTCGCTCGAGATCGTCAGCCGCACGCTTCGCAGTATCGACTCGGCGCTTGAGCTCTACGAGGTGGCTCGGCAGGTCGATCGTGGTCGGGTCCGGTGTGTCGTCCAGCGAACGCTTCGCGTCTCGCAGTTCGTCGAGCGACACACGAATGCGCTCCGGCGTGACGTCGCGCAGGACACTTGTCACGCGGTTCGCCGCTTCTATGGCGAGCCGCACTACGTTCCTAGCCTCGCCGTCCGCCCGGGTCGCTTCCAAGACCTCCGCTCGCAGGGCCTCGCGTTCTTCGCTCGAAATGCGAGCACCCAGAACCCATTCCGACGAAGGCACTAGGCGGATTCTTCGCGTTCCACCGTTGGCGCTCAGCATGCCGTCGCGCGTCAGAGCGCGCTCATTCCGTTCAAGCTCCTCCTCGGTGTCGACCTGGCGCATCTGCCCCAGAAGACGACGCAGGTACGTCAGCGCGATGCTGTTCGAGCTCTCGAGGAGCGATGCCACGGTCGTTGCGTCGTAGCTGCGCTTCAGGTCATCGCGGATGTGCGATGGCTGCACGATCGTGACCTCGAACAGCGGGCGAGGTGCGGTTCGAAGCAGGCGGACCGCTTCCCGTTCCCGGCCGTAGGCAACGACGAGGGCATGCCGATTGCGGCCGAGGAACGACTCGATCGCGGACTGCCAGGACGAATCCTTGACACTGACGACGCTGCCGACCGTGACGCTTTCGATGCCGGCAGAGCGAAACATCGCCATGGCCGCGGCAACGTCGCCCGAATCCGTCAAGCGGATACCCTTCTCGGCGGCCTTCGCCCGCTCCGTCGCACTGGCGAGGCGCTGGGCGGCGAGCGCCGCGCGCTCCTCGAGCAGCCGCCGAAGACTCGCAAGGTCCCCGGCCGCCGCGCCGAGCGCCGCGAGCGCTTCGTCACACG
>CAUJKI010000412.1 GCA_963205015.1 Pseudomonadota bacterium | reverse complement strand
CTCTGACCCATCTGAGCCCTCACGCCGGCAGCAGCACGTCCGTCCACAGCTCCGAGGGATCGGGCTCGGGATCGTTCTGCGCGAACTCAGCAGCGGCATTGACGATCGTGCGGATCTCACCGTCGATCCTCTTGAGCTCATCCTCGCTGATCATCGCCGCCTCGAGCATCCGCCGGCGCACGCGCTCGATCGGATCACGCTCCTCGCGCACGCGTTCCACTTCCTCGCGTGTGCGGTACTTGGCGGGATCCGACATGGAGTGGCCGCGGTATCGATAGGTCAGCATTTCCAGAATGCAGGGCCCTTCGCCGGCGCGCGCCCGCTTGACGGCGCGCTCGCCGGCCGCGCGCACGGCCCGGACGTCCATGCCGTCGACCTGCTCGCCCGGAATGTCGAAGGAGGCACCGCGCCGCGAGAAATCCGTCGTCGCCGACGACCGCTCGATCGCCGTACCCATGGCGTAGCGGTTGTTCTCGATGATGAAGATGACAGGCAGATGCCACAGCTTCGCCATGTTGAAGCTCTCGTAGACCTGACCCTGGTTCGCGGCGCCGTCGCCGAAGTAGGTGAGGCAGACGTTGTCGTTGCCGCGGTATTTGTTGGCGAAGGCGAGGCCGGCGCCGAGCGGCACGTTGGCGCCGACGATGCCGTGGCCGCCAAAAAAATTCTTCTCCTTCGAGAACATGTGCATGGAGCCACCCTTGCCGCGGGAGTAGCCCCCCTGGCGGCCGGTCAGCTCGGCCATGACGCCTTTCGGGTCCATGCCGGTCGCCAGCATGTGGCCGTGGTCGCGATAAGTGGTGATCACCTGATCGCCCGGCTTGATCGCCATCTGCATGCCGACAACGACCGCTTCCTGCCCGATGTAGAGATGGCAGAAGCCGCCAATGAATCCCATGCCGTAGAGCTGGCCGGCCTTCTCCTCGAAGCGGCGGATCAGCAGCATCTCGCGATAAGCGGTCAGCTCCTCGTCGCGCGTGAACTGGACGGGCGTTCCGGCGCCCTGGATCTGGCCGTTCGCGGTGTGGCTCGTGGCGGCCATGCAACCTCCCTGCTCATCATCCATCTTGGCGCTGATTGTAGCTCAAGCGCTTAGCAAGACTACTAGCCGAGAGGGGCGGGGCTGACCAGTCCGTTGACCGTGCTCGGTCAATAGCGTGGCGGGGCAAGGCCCATTGTGCGCTGCCACAGGACCAATTCCTTCGGCGGCCGGTCAAGATACTCGACCTTGGCGGTCGGGAAGGGTTATGAGGTGAGCTTGTTTGCAGCGGCCCGGGCGGCCTCGCGTAAACCTTGTTCCTCGAATGGGCGGCGGAGCGTCCGGCAGCCAGATGCAAAGCGGTGAACTTTCGACATCCGGACGGCCGTGGCGCTTCCTTGCCAAAGGCGGGGCCTGGCGCGTGCGCCACCACGTCTCGCCGGGCTGGACGATCGCCGTCGGGCTGATCGTCGCGCTCGTGGCGCTGCCGCTCGCGGCGATCACGGTGCTGGCGTTTTCGTCCGACTACACGACGTGGCCGCATCTCGTGCGCACGATCTTGCCGGGGGCACTCGCGACGACGCTGACGGTGATGGCAGGTGTCGCAGCGATCACGCTCGTGGTCGGCGCGGGAACAGCGTGGATCATCACGATGTACCGCTTCCCGGGACGTGGCCTGCTCGACCGGCTGCTCGTGATTCCGCTCGCGATGCCGACCTACATCGTCGCGTACTGCTACGTCGATCTTTTGGGCTATGCCGGGCCCGTGCAGGGAACTTTACGGACGATTTTCGCCTGGCACACGCCGCGCGACTACTGGTTCCCCGATGTTCGCTCGACCACAGGCGCAATCTTCCTGCTTGCGAGCGTGCTCTATCCCTATGTGTACCTCGCCGCGCGCGCGAGCTTCGTGCAGCAGTCCATCTGTGTACTCGAGGTAGCGCGCACGCTTGGACGGACTCCTTGGGGCGCGTTCATCAGCGTGGCGCTCCCGCTGGCGCGTCCGGCGCTGGCGGCGGGCGTCGCGCTCGTGCTCATGGAATGCCTCAACGACCTCGGCGCGGTGCAGCATCTCGGTGTCGAGACCCTCTCGGCGGCGCTCTATGCAACCTGGCTGCAGCGATCGAGCCTCGGCGGCGCAGCACAAATCGCGCTCGCGGCACTGGCTGTAGTCCTCATTCTCTTCGCCATCGAGCGGCACGCGCGGGGGCGGCGCCAGTTCCATCATACGACCGGGCGCTATCGATCGATCCCGTTCTCGGAACTTTCGGGCTGGTGGGCAACGGGTGCGATCCTCGCTTGCCTCGTTCCGTTCGTCGTCGGGTTCGTGCTGCCGTGTCTCGTGCTCTCCTACAATGCCCTTCACTTCACGGACGAGGCCGGTGTGGCCGCGCTGGCGCGGGCAGCGGGGAACAGCGTCCTGCTCGCCGCACTCGCGGCAGCCGCGACGGTTGTCCTCGCTGTGATCCTCGCCTACGCGCGGCGCCTGATGGCGGGGTCGTTCGTCCGTTTTGCCGTGCGTCTTGCGGGTGTCGGCTATGCACTGCCGGGGACAGTTCTGGCGCTGGGGCTGCTGATCCCGCTCGCAGCGCTCGACAATCGTATCGATGCCATCTCGCGGGCGCTGTTCGGACTGCCGCTCGGCCTGCTCATGACAGGATCGCTGTTCGCGCTCGTGCTCGCCTTCGCGATCCGCTTCCTGGCGGTGTCGCTCGGTGCGGTCGAGGCTGGCATGGAGCGCGTCTCGCCGAACCTCGATGCGGCGGCGCGAACGCTCGGCGCAACCCCGCTCGCGACGATGATCCGTGTGCACCTGCCGCTCCTGCTGCCAGCGCTCGGCAGCGCGGGACTTCTGGTTTTCGTCGACGCGATGAAGGAGCTGCCGGCGGCGCTGATCATGCGGCCTTTCAATTTCGAGACGCTGGCGACGCACGTCTATAGTCTTGCCTCGCTCGAGCTGTTCGAGAGCGCCGGCATGAGCTCGCTGGCGATCGTGCTCGTGGGCCTGCTGCCGGTGCTGGCATTGCACCAGGCCATCGCGTCGGGTCGGTCGGGACAGAGCGGGCGTCGCGCCGCCGCCGCGAACGCCTCGCCCAACACCGCGGCAAGCCCATGAGGGCGAGGCTCCCCGCGCGGCGCTGCGGCCGGCTACACGATCTCGTTGACGAGCTTCGTTTCGCCGCGTGCGAGCCGATCCGCATTCTCGATGAGCAGATCGATGACACGGTCCTCGTAGCGCACGGTCTCGCCGGCCGAGTGCGGCGTGACGATGACATGCGGCATGGACCAGAGCGGGGATGCGGCCGGCAGCGGCTCTTCCACCGTCACGTCGAGGGCGGCGCCGCGGATGCGCTTTTCTTTGAGCGCTGCCGTGATGGCCGGCTCGTCCACGACCTTGCCGCGCGCGACGTTCACGAGGAAGGCCGTCGGCTTCATGGCCGCGAGCTGCGGGCCGGAGATGAGGTTCGTCGTTTCGGGCGTCAGCGGGCAGGCGAGCACGACGAAATCGGCCTCCGGTAGCTTGGACATCAGCGCACTGTCGACGACGGTCTCGTCTGCTGCGCCGCCGCCGGCCGCGGGATTGCGCCGCGTCGCGATGACCTTCATGCCGAAGGCCTTGCACAGGGCGGCGAGCCGCTGGCCGATGCGCCCGGCGCCGACGATCAGCACGGTCTTGCCCTCGATCTCGTCCTCGCGGATCGAGCGGTCGCCCTGCATGCCGCGCCACGACTTGGCGGCCTGCGCGTCACGCAGGAAATGGAGCTGGCGCGAGAGCGCGAGCATCAGGGAGATGGCGTGCTCGGCGACCGCGTTGGCATTGACGCCATGGCCGCTCGCGAGGCGGATGCCGTGCTGCTTGAGGACGGCGCGGTCGTACTGGTCGGTGCCGGCGCTGATCGACTGGATCAGCTTCAGGCGCGGGTTCTTCGCGGCGAGCTCGTTCTTCCACATCATGGAGACCGAGAGCACGTCCGCATTCGGCAGCTTGGCGGCGAGCTCGTCATAGTTGCGCGCAATCTCGAATGTCATGCCGGTCTTGCGCGCCGTGAACGGTTCGGTGAACTCATAGGCGACGTGCGCGAAAAGGACGTGCGTGTCCTTGCGGGCGGGAAAGGGGGCCATGCAGTCTCTCTCGTTGGGCTCATGAAGAGCGGGCACACTGGAGCGCGCGCCCGCCGATGTGCTGAACTTAGATCGGATCCCAGGAAAAGA
>CAUJKI010000411.1 GCA_963205015.1 Pseudomonadota bacterium | reverse complement strand
GCGCGAGGAGGCGGATTTCACACAGCTGTACCGTCAGCAGGCCAATTTCTCGCAGAATGCAAACAAGACCTTCACCTCGACCACGCCCAAGCTCGGCGTGAACTGGCAGGTGAACGATGATCTTCTGACCTATGCCTCCTGGACAAAGGGCTTCAAGAGCGGTGGTTTCAACCCGATTCCGCCGAACTCCAATATTGGCCAGGCCCCCGGCCAGCTTGCAGGGCCCACGCCCTACGACCCCGAAAACGTGGAGAGCTACGAGGCGGGCATCAAGTGGACTACCTGGGGCAAGCGGGCGCGCCTGAATGCCGCGGTGTACCGCGCGGAATACGACGGCCTGCAGCTCCCCGTGTTCTTCCCGGGCACGACGACGATCTATACCGCCAACGCGACGGGGGCCGTGGTGCGCGGTCTCGAAGTCGAAGGCGCCTTGCGCCCGACGCCGGGTCTCGAGTTCTACGGCAACGTGTCCGTCACGTCCGGTGCCTACAACGGCTCATACACCTGCGCGAATCAGTTCAGCCAGTTCGTGGACTGCAGCGTCAACAAGCTGGTGGGTCTCATCCCCACCTCCCTGCTGCTGGGCACGCACATCACGCCGACCTTTCCGGCGCTTCCAGGCCAGTTCAAATTCAACTTCTCCTGGTCGCACCACACCAAGTACTACAACAACTCGGCAAACTCGGGGCCGCTCGTCGCGACTCCGGCCGCCGGCCTCTACAACGCCGGCGTCAGCTGGACCTCGGAGAACGAGAGCCTGGGCATGACGCTCGACGTGCGCAACCTGGCCGACAAGCACTATTCGCGCGCGGGCCTGCAACAGAGCAATCCGACCAGCCCGGCAGTGAGCGCGTTCCCGAATGCGCCGCGCACTTACACGCTACGCCTGCAGTACAGCTTCTGATCGAGTGCTGAAGAACGATTCCGGTCGGCGGCAGATTCGGTTCCGATTCTGCCGCTCTTCGGGTCTCATGTCTTAGGCTGTCACTTCTCTTCGATGAACTCGATTAGCTCTCCAGCTCCGCCGCGAACGACCGCTGCACGTCGGCCCGCGTAAGGCTTGTCGGGGACCTTTTTCGCCGGCGCCAGTGGAGGCACCTTCAGCTCGTCGATCGACCGGGTCAAGATCGATACCATGGAGATTGCCGCCGGAATCTCTCCAGGACGCACGTCGCGCTCGATCGCGGTAGGCGGGTATCCATCGATTTCGATCGCGTATTTCTCCGACAGACGTGCCATCGACAGCGGATGCGTCGTCTCGACATCCAGGCCATGCGCCTTGTTGAGAACGGTCATGCGTGCCATGACAGGGTCGCGAGTATCGATGTCGAGGACATTCTTGTAGAAATCGCGGATCGCCTGAAGTTTCGGCCCGCCAGCAATCAAGATGAAAGGGCGGTCGACCGGCGTCTTCGCAGGGCCGCCGCGAAAGTCCGCTGGTACGCGCGAGAGATACAACGTCTCGTTGGCGGGGCCGATGACTTGCATCGCTCGAATCGGTGAGCCTGGGCCGAGCGGGCGCGGAGGACCGACGATCTTGAAGGGCGAATCTGCACTGGAGAACCGGGCCGCAAGGCCATCGGGATCCTGCACGAGCATCTCGATGGCGTTCCAGCCGAAGGTCTTCATCGGTACGTAGCCGTCGAGCGCGTCGATCTGCACGAATCGCAAATAGATCTGCTCCTTGCTTTTTGGCTGCATGAGGACGAAGTCGCGACCGGCCATCCTCGGCGCATTCCACACCGCAGCCAGATCATTGGATACCTCGCCACGCATCTCGACCGTGTAGTCGAGCCATTGGGAATATGCACGCTGAGTGGCTTCGACGTCGGGCGTACCCACGGTAACGATGAGAATGAGGCTCGCAAGGCTCATGTTTAGCCGTCTCCTTCGGGTAGGTCGGCGCTTCGATCGGCGTCCGATTGACGCCGCCATCGGAGCGAGTGTAGCTTGAAACGAAGATTATTGAGGTGACGAAGTAAACTACGCGTAATTCGCTTTTTGGGGCGACGAACAATGATGAGGGCAATGGCCCGCCGCCTTGGAGTGGAACGGCCTTTCGACGCGACGCTCGGCGTTTCGGGCGATACGGTGGTAGGGACAGGCGTCACCACACGATGCGAGGCGTCCGCAACGGCTCGCCGTTCCGACAGTAGCCTCGACAGACATGTACCGCGCGTGGTAGTTACAGCTTTGCCAGTTTAAGAGGACGATCCCGATGCCGAAGCATGATGTGCGGAACGAGGGCCACGCTCCATTCGTCTCCAGGCGCGCAGTCCTGAAAGGCGCCGCAGCCGCCACGGCGCTGTCGAGTCTGCCGTGGTCCGTACGCAAGGCCTATGCACAGCGGGTCAGCCCGCTCGTGATCGTCGGCGGCGGCACCGCAGGCATGATCGCAGCGATCTTCGCTGCGGAGCGCGGTGCGAACGTCGTCGTGCTCGAAAAGGGAGCGAGCGTCGGCGGCACACTTGTGATCTCCGGCGGAATGATGGGCGCTGCGGGCACCGTGTTCCAGGAAGCGAAGGGCATCCAGGATTCGCCGCAACAGCACTACGACGACATCATGAAGATCAGCGGCGGCACTGCCGTTCCCGAAATGGCACGGCTCTGGGCCGACAACGCCGGATCGATGCTCAACTGGCTCGCCAAGATCGGCCTGACGATTGCTGACGAACAGCCCTCGGTCGGCACGATGTACGACCACTACTCGGTGCCGCGATATCACTGGGGAGCCCAGAACGGCCGCTCGATTCTTGCGGTGATGAAGCCCGAGTTCGACAGGCACGTGCAGTCGGGCCGCATCGCGCTCATGACCGATGCGAGCGCGGTCGATCTCATCCAGGACGCAAGGGGTGCCGTCAACGGCGCGGTGATCGAGGACAGCAATGGCAAGCGTTCGGACGTGCTCGGGCGCTCCACGATCATCGCGACGGG
>CAUJKI010000410.1 GCA_963205015.1 Pseudomonadota bacterium | reverse complement strand
GCGTAAAAGATCGCGCGGCAGAGTAACATCGCTATCATCATGAGCGCCATTTCTGCGTGGCTTCCGAGTTAGTCAACTTACCAGAGGATCGCGACACGCTGAAAGCGATGGTGCGTTCGCTGGCTCTGGAACGCGACCGGGAAAAGCAACGCGCAGAGGAGCTACACCGCAGGGCCGAGGAAAGCAAGCAACAAACGGAGGAACTCCGCGTCGAGATGCTGCGGCTTCAGCTCGAACTGGAGCGCTTCCGCAAGTGGTATTACGGTCCGCGCGCCGACCGGCTCGCATCGAGCGGCGAAGTGGCCCAGATGCTGCTTGCCTTCGCCGAGGAGGTGAACCGCAAACCCGTTCATCCTGACGATCTTCCGCCGGCGGCCGAAGCGGCCGATGAACCACGGCGGCTCCGGCGGCGCACAGGCCGGCGCAATCTGGCCCACTTCGAGAACCTCCCGGTGACGACGCACGTTCACGAACTGAGCGCGGAAGAGCGCGCCTGCCCGTGTTGCGGGTCCCAGCGCCGGGAGATCGGCGCGGAGGAAAGCTGGCAGATCGAATACTATCCCGGCCGTTTCGAGCGCATTCAGCACGTGCGCAAAAAGTACGCCTGCCCGGGGTGCGAACGCAACGGCGGCGGCGCGCGGATCGAAGCGGCGGCCAAGCCGGAAGCGCCGGTGGACAAGGGGCTGGCCGGACCAGGATTGCTGGCCTACATTGTGACGAGTAAGTTCTCCGATTATCTGCCGCTGTACCGGCTGGAAGATATCTTCCAGCGGCAGGGGTTTGAGATCTCGCGGGCCACGCAATCGATCTGGTGCGGCGATGTGGCCGGCCTGGTCGAGCCACTCTACGAACTGATGGCCGGGCGCGTGCGCGCCTCGCGTGTGGTGGCCACCGGCGACACGGTGATGCCGATGCTGGCCAAAGGCAAGACGGCCAACGCGCGCATGTGGGTCTACGTGGGCGATGAAGCGGCTCCGTACAACATCTTCGACTTCACGCTGAACCGGGGCCGCGACGGTCCGAAGTACTTTCTCAAAGACTACGGCAATGTGCTGCTGGCCGACGCCTATGGCGGCTACAACGGCGTGGTGGCCGGCAACGGGATCACGCGAGCCGGATGCTGGGCGCACGCGCGCAGAAAGATCATTGAGGCCGAGAAGGCGGCGCCGGAGATCGCCAGGGAGGCCGTCGAGTTGGTGCGCGCGCTGTATGCCGTGGAGCACCGCGGCAAAGGCCTGTCCGCGGCCGCGCGGCTGGAACTGCGTCAGGCCGACTCGGCGCCGGTGCTGACGAACCTGAGGGAGAAGCTCCTCATCTGGAAACAGCAGTTGTTGCCGAAGCATCCCATGGCCGAGGCCGTGAAGTACGTGCTGGGCCAATGGGAGGAACTGAACGTGTTCTGTTCCGACGGAGCTGTGCCCATCGACAACAACATCAGCGAGCGCGAGATGAAGCGGGTCGTGCTCAACCGCAAGAACTCGTTGTTTGTGGGAAACGCGCGCGGCGGCCGCACAGCGGCGATCCTGGCGAGCATCACCAGCAGCTGCCGCCGGCACGATGTGGACCCGCAGTTGTACCTGACGCAGTTGCTGGTGAACCTGCCAGAGGCGCGATGGAGCGAACTGTCTGCGTGGTTGCCGGATGAGTGGAAGCGGCGTCAGTCCGCTCAGCCGGCTTAACTCTGGCGCCGCGTAGTAGCATGATCCTTCTCTGGCCGAAAAGGATCGACTCCGGCCAGGGTGGGGTGGCACGCTGGAATGCCCAGAAAACGGGCTCGTGAAAAGGCAAAATCCGAAGACGTTTTTGGCCAGGCACGGAAACGGACGAAAATGTTGCGGGCCGGCTTGTATGCCCGTGTGTCCACCAATGACCAGCAGACACTGGCAATGCAGAACCGGGCGATGCGGGAGTACGTTGCCCACCGCGGCTGGACCATTGCCTTGCAGGTTCGCGAGGTGAACTCCGGCGCGGCGAAGCGAGAAGCTCGCGAGAAACTGCTGGAGGCCGCCCGTCGCCGGGAAATCGATGTGGTGTTGGTCTGGCGGCTGGATCGCTGGGGCCGCTCCGTGGCGGATCTGTTGGCGACTCTTCAGGAACTGGAGCATCTGGGCGTCGGCTTCGTCTCTCTGACCGAGGCGCTGGATCTGACCACTCCCGCTGGCCGGGCAATGGCTGGCCTGCTGGCGATCTTCGCCGAGTTCGAACGCGAGATTCTCAGGGAGAGAACACGGGCCGGCCTGGCACACGCGCGGCAGAACGGGAAACGGCTGGGTCGACCGGCAACCGCGGCGGCACATGCCGCCGAAGCCCGGAAACTGCGCCAAACCGGCATCAGCAAATCCGAAATCGCCCGCCGCCTTGTGATCGGCCGCACCTCGGTGCGCCGCATTCTGGCCGCCGACTCCAACCAGAATTAGGTCCGCCCTGTGGTTCACGTAGCGCTCACGACCGTCGTAGCCTACCTTGCCGACCAGCAGGTGAATCATCTGCTCCTGCTCTTTCGTGGTCAGCGACGACCAGATAGCGTCGAACTCGGCCAGGGTGTGGTGCAGGTCGTTGGCGTTGATTTGGTCCCTGTCGAGGTCGCTGCGCTCGGCCGAGAGTTCCGCCAACCGGCGCTCCGCGGTCTCGATCTCCCTTTGTAGGGCGGCGATCCGCTCGAACCGCGCGCCGGTGTCCACGCTGGTGTCCGCCGCTTCCCGCGCGAGGCTCTGATTGAGTTGCCGGAGGCCTCGCCGTTGGTCCTCCAACTTCTGGTCGACCTCCCGCCGCCGGCGCACCACCTCGGCGAGGGCTTCGGCGGCAACCGCCTCGGCCAGTTTGGGGTCGGTCCCAAGGCGGCGGATGCTACCGAGGACGGCGGATTCGATCGCCTGCGCCGGCACGGACTTGGTTTCGCAGTTCTTCCAGCCCTTCTGCTGCGCGCTGTAACAGACGTAATAGCGGTAGCGTTTGGAGTTGCGCATCGTGTACGTGTGGATCATCGGCGTCCCGCAGGGAACGCAGAACAAGAGGCCCTTCAGCAAGGCGCCGAACTTGTTCTTCAGGCTGGCCCCGTTGTCGCCATTGTTCCGACGAAGCTTCTCGTGTACCCGATCCCACCTGTTCTGATCGATGATTCGCTCGTGCTCGCCCGGGTACAGGGAGCCCTGATGCTCGACCATTCCGGTGTAGATGACGTTGGTGAGGATGCCGTGCATCGTTCCCTTTGCAATGCGCTGGCCGCCCCGGACCTTGCCATCCTCTGTGGTCCAAGACTTTGTCCGTAGGCCACGCCGGTCGGCCTCCTGCAAGAGCGGCAAAAGGGAGCCGAATTCCAAGTAAAGATCGAAGATCGTTCGCACATGCTCTGCCTCCTCCGGATTGACGATGAGCCGCCCGCCTTTCGGATCGATGTCGTAGCCCAGGACCGGATGGCCACCGATCCACTTGCCTTTCCGGCGCGCGGCCGACATTTTGTCGCGCGTGCGCTCGGAGATGATCTCGCGCTCAAACTGGGCGAAGGAGAGGAGGATGTTCAGCGTCAGGCGACCGATCGACGTCGTCGTGTTGAACTGCTGCGTGACGGAAACGAAGCTCACCCCATTTCGGTCGAACACCTCGACGATCCGCGCGAAGTCCATCAGGGACCGGCTCAGCCGGTCAACCTTGTAGACCACCACGCAGTCCACCTCTCGCGCTTCGACGGCACGCAGAATCCGTTTGAGTGCTGGCCGGTCCATGTTGGCGCCGGTGTAGCCGCCGTCGTCGAAGTGATCGGCGACAACCTGCCATCCCTCGCGTTTCTGGCTGGCGATGAACGCCTCTGCCGCTTCGCGCTGCGCATCGAGAGAATTGAAATCCTGCTGGAGGCCCTCCTCGGTGGATTTGCGCGTGTAGATCGCGCACCGGAGTGCTCTCGTGGCGGGAGTCTCGTTCGTCCCGTTGGCGGACGCCCGCGGCGCGCTAC
>CAUJKI010000409.1 GCA_963205015.1 Pseudomonadota bacterium | reverse complement strand
CAGGTCGAAGCGGTACATCGGCTGGAATCGGGCGTTCAGGTAGTCGGCCAGCGCGCGCTTGTTGGCCGTGATGAAGCCGAGCAGCGCCTCGTCGCCTTCCATCTCGACCGTGGTGCCATCGGCGCCAAGCAGCGTCAGCGTCGTGGTCGGCTTGAGCCGGATCGTGGTCTTCTTGACCTGCCGGTCCGGATCGTTCGGGTCGGCCTCGACCTCGACCCGGGCGATCTGCTCGACGTGGCGCGTCTTGCCACGCAGCGCCACCCGTCCGTATTCACCGGACTCGATAACGGCCCCGTCGGCCACGCCGGCCGCCAATACGAGGGCCAGATGTCCCGGGCGCGGCGCGACTACCGGCTCGATCTGAGCGGGTGGCGGAGGCACTTCCAGCAAGGCCTGAAATCCGCTCGTGCGCCACGCTCCCTGCTCGTCGATCAGGCGCAGGCCGGACGTCTCGTCCAGCATGTCGGCGGCGAACACGAAGCGCGGGATGACCGGCGGCTTGGGCAGCGTGTAGACCGGCTCCGACTGGACCGTCAAGAGACGCGGCTCGTCCCGCGCGCGGTGGATCTGCTCGAACAGCGCGGCGGAGTCGGCCGGTTCGCCTTTCACGGCGCAGACGACGATCTGGTCGTAGTGCCCGAGATGCTTGCCCGGCAGTCCCCAGACGTCGACTCGACTGCTGTGTTTGGCGAGGAAAGCCGCTGCTTCGCGGGTGACGTGCTGCCGGTAGACGCACCACATCGCCAACCCGCCATCCTGCACCCATTTCCAGGCATGGCGCAAGTAGCGGAACTCGACGCGCTTGCTGCCGGAGGCGGCTGCATCGTGGTCGTACGGCGGGTTGAGCCACGCGGCTCCGAACGCATTGTTCGACGCGACCAACCGCTCGACGTCGCAGCGCACCGCTTGTGTCAGGCCGAATCGCACGATGCAGGCGGCTGCTCGCTCTCCGTCCAGTTCGTTGGCGTAGGGCGTCAGCTTCCACGCCATCGCCGCAGCTTGCAGAAACGCGCCTTCTCCGGCGAACGGATCCAGCAGCCGGACGCCTGGATGCGCCGGTGCCACTAACGAAAGGAGCGCCGGATAGTGGCGCTCCTCGATGGGCAGATAGCCCATGATCATCTTGCTTTCTGCACGTGCCATGTGGCTTGTTCCTCTCTCAAGTTGTTTGTTGGGGCAGCTCGATGACGCCCTGCTCCAGCCCGCCGGTGATGAGACGCGTCCACGCATCGACGTCGAGATCGACGGTGAGCAGGTCGATCCCGCCGGCCGCGCGTGTCTTGCGCACCAGCATGGCGCGCTGCCCTGCGTCGTACAGATACGCCGACCACGCCTCGAACACCGGCACGTTGACGAGCTGCGTCACGTGATTCGCCAGCTTGGCGGCCGCCTGAGCGTCGCTGATGCGGAAGATGAACGTCGTCGCTTTGCCGCCGTAGTTCGGCGCTACCGCCCACGCGTGCACGAGGATCAGCGAGGCGAACCGCGCTTCCGGCAGGTAGTGGAGGTAGGCGTGGTACATGCCAGTGTTCCCTTCGCCGGCGGTCAGCTCGACGCTCGGCGCATCGGGCGGCACGACCGTGACGTGCCCGCCTTTGCTCAGCTTCGCGCGGATCGCCTCGACGGCCATGCGTGGCCCGGCCAGATTGATGTAGACCGCGACGCCGTCATGGATTGCATAGCCGTAACAGAAGACCTGCCCGGTGATGCTGCCGGTGATCTCGCCGCAGAACGCCTGATCGATCCGCGCCAGACGCCCCGTGGACACAGGTGGGGCGGACGGCGTCATCGGCGGTTCACGCTTCACCGCCCGGATCGCGTCCTGCACGGCGTCCAGCGCGCCGTCTGACGGAGGCGATGCCGGCTTGCTGACGCGAATCATCGGCCTTTCCGGTGATTCCTCAGCGGGGATGTCGGGCATCGGCTCGACGGCGTGTGCCGCTGTCCGTCGCGCGTCGTCTTCGGCCAGCACGGCCAGAATCTGCCGCTCCAGTGCCGGCGGCAGCACCGGCTCAGGCAATGGGGCTTCTGGTTCGCCGACCAGCGCCTGGATCGCTGCCGGCAGCGTCTCGCCGATCCAGTACCACGCCCGTCGCCGGCTGCTGAACCGTGCGCCATGGCGCTTGAGCAGATCGCGGTGCGGATAGGTGTCGCCGCTCAGCCACCACCAGCACTTGCCGCCCGCTTCCCGCTGACTGCGTTCCGCGATGATGGGCCGTGCCGACTCAGACATGGCTGTTCCTCCACGGACTGAAGTCCTTCAGGTGCGCATCCTTGCCGCGCTGGACGGCGTACTCGTAGCCCGCCAGCGTGCCGGGGCTGTAGCCGTTCCAGATGAAGAGCGCGTGCTGGGACATATCGACCAGCCAGCGGTCGCGCACGGTGTATCCGCCGAGCGGTTGCCCGCCGGCGCCGCGATACAGCTCGCGCGCCACCTTGACGTACTGGCCGTGCTTGCAGCCGTGGTTGCGCGGAAACGGGGCGATGCCCGCCACGATGACCGGGGCCTTCAGCCGGCGGCATTCGCGCACCACCGCCAGATCGACGCCTTTCGGGTTGTCGCCAACCAGGATGGTCCAGCCGAGCCGGTGCGCGCGCTGAACCGCTTGCCGTGCGTAGGCCAGCATGTCCGGACGGGCGTCGCGGCTGCCGGCGATCAGGACGTGCGTGATCGTGCGTATTCGCATCGGTCACCTCCATTCAGGGGGTCATGTTGTGGGAAACGAAAACGCGCCGCCTTCGGATCCGAAGACCCGAAGACGACGCGGAGCGATGTCCGTTCTGTGCGCCCATCCCCGTAGAGTTCTGCCTGGGTGCGTCCCGAGTCAGGCACGAACCTGCTCAAGACGTTGGCCGTTCCAGTCGATGATCGATTGCGACCATCGCACCCACGACGGTGTACGGGATCCGGACCGGAGTGTCCGGGGGCGTTTGGCACAGTCGGGACAGAGCGGTCACCTGTAGGAGGGCGTCGACGCGCTTCGGCGTCGGGCAGGGTTTACAGCGCGCCCTTTCGAGCATACGCGGCCATCACACGGCGCATCCGTGTGACCGGTGTCCCACTGTGCATATGTGAAGGTGCAAGAACGACCCAACTCCAGCACGCCGGGGCAGCCCCGCCGGCGACCCGAAGGGCGACCGGTGCGCGGCTGAGCGCAGCGGCTCCAGCCCACGCCGCGCACCGAGTCGAAGCCGCCCGCGGCTTTCGCCGGTGGGGTGGCGTGCTAGCTTGCGTGGCGCGTTGCACCGCAGATGCACGGGGTGGGGAAATGCTACGTGGCGGCTGCGGCGCGCAACAGGGCGGAGGACATCGCCCGACCTCGCCATGTGTGCGATCGGTGGGTCGTCAAGTCCGGCATCGCCGGCACCTGAAAAGTGCCCGCGTTGCATCACTATGATCAGCCTAAGGAGACGCGATAGCTCAACGAATGGAATTGACGGCGAGCCAATGAACCAAGCTTCGCACCCACCCGCTTTTGCCTTGGACTGACCGACCTTTCGCCTACGAGCGAGTTGGCACCCTATAGGTCATGAGTCGCGCGCCGCCCGCACTTGTGTGCGCTGGGCAAGTTACAGACGCTGCGTGCAGCGTAGGCTTCCGGCACCAGATAACGGCTGATGACTTGCGAGATGGTGTGCTTGTCTTGCGGAGCGGGGATCCAACGGCGCAACTCAACATACAACGTGAGCATCGTCACGTCCGGTTGATTACGCAGATATTCACTGAGTTAAGGTAAGCATAGCGGGAGTCGTGTTATACTGTGTAAGTCTATTGATACGCAGCAACCAAAGAGCCAGATGCGATCAAGTTTCGAGCGCGGTGGAGACAAGTCATCACGCGCTAATCCAGCAAGACCTGATATGCTGTCGTTACTCCTGAAAGATATCTCTGAGTTGCCCGTGATTGCCGGAAAAGCAGAGTATCTTCCACTAACGCGGCGCATAGAACGCGGTCGTCAAGTCGTGCCGCACACTTTGCCGTTCCAGCAGAATGCGTTTCAACAACTCCGACAGGAGTTTGAAGTGCTGCTTTCATGGTTCAACGCCAATTGTCGTGCATGTGGCACATCGCAGTTCGAATTGAATGATCTCGACGCGCAGATAGAGGATTTCTTCAGTGATCCGCATACCGCAGTACCTTTGGCTCTCCAAGCCAGTATCGGTCATCGGGGCGATGATGAAGAGTTTCGACGTGCGGGATGGAAGTGCTTCTACTTCGCATCGCTTTTCACGCATGAATTGCGTCCCCAAGCGTTCCAGTGTGATTTCGACAGCGTGCTCAATGACCATATTGAACGCGTGATTTGCGAATATGAGGAATCGAGGAAGACGCTGTTGCAGGGAACGTTGCGCTACGTATTGACCATGGCTACACGCTATGTAGGACGAGGACTTGACTTCAGTGATCTTTTCCAGGAGGGTTATTTTGGGCTCGTTGCGGCGGTTGACAAATTCTCCGAGTCGGAGGGGGCGCATTTCCAAAGCTATGCTGCAACGTGGATAAGACAGCGGATTACGCGCGCGATCGCAGATCAGGGCCGCCTGATTCGCATACCGATTCATATGCAAGAGAAGCTCGCACGACTACGAGAAGCAGAGCAAGAGCACGAAAACGAACTCATATTTGACGAAAACGGACTTGATGACGATTTTGCGCAAGCGCTTGACTTGGCAACGGAAGGTTCGACAACGAAGGGACGACAGAGAATTGGCCGCCTCCGCCAGGCTGACGCGCAGCACTACTCGATAGAACGGCTCAATCTTGACGAATGTATCGTTTCTGCGCAGAGTACGGATGAGATAGTGGAGCTGCGTCTCATTTCAGAGGCTATTGACGCCTGGCTTGAGAGGTTTAGCGAACGTGAACGCACCATCATTGAATTGCGTACAGGATTGCGAGACGGCGAAAGCCGAACTCTCGAAGAGATCGGGCAGATGTACGGACTGACGCGAGAACGGATCCGCCAAATCGAAGTCAACGCTAGAAAGAGAATGACATCTAGCCGAGGAAAACAGCTTCTTGGCGTCGAGCCGCTAGAAACGGATCCGCGAATTGTCCAAGCGACCATACAAGCACAGAGACAGCTTTGTGAGCTAGCCGTTAGGCTTGACGACAAGAAAGTGCTTAGGCCCTATCGCAACGCCCCTGGTCGTGGTGAGATTCTGAGACGTATGGAAGCGCGTGGTCTTGGTGGTAACAAAAGAATGTCGAGCAAGCGCAGAAGGTCTAGCCGCGTCGCAATGTTCCGCGAGATACTCGCGGAAGCAGGACATCCCTTGCACCACGAAGAGATTCGCTTGCGAGCGCTAGATCGACTGCCAGAGGAGGAGCATTTCGCCAAGGAATTGGCTTACGCTTCCCTCTTCTATCACGATAGCTTCCGACTATTGGGAAACGGCATATTCGGATTGGCATCGTGGCGAAACGAGACATCGGTCAATGGTAGCGGTCACGTGTTTAGTCATTGTCCCAGTCCGTTGTTGCCGGCGAATGCGTCGTCCCGTGCATTCTTTGAGACCATAGTTGTTGGAAAGTCAATTGCTCAACAGCAGCCTGATATTGGCACCATGCAATTCTATGAAGCAATGGTCTCGTACGTTGGACGCGATAGTGGCGATCCACAAGGAGCCTTTGACGCATGGTATATGGCAGGTCTTCACTCGTATGTGGACTTCAGTGAACATGCGAGGAGTCCGATGCATTTCACCGAAGCCGTGAGCCTTTCGCTCAGTGAATTGCGGTACTACTGTCTAGAACACGTTTGTCAACGAGTACTTCGTATGCCGGTGCTACTGTCCGCAATCGATCGGCTGGCGACGACTGACATTTCGACACTGCAGAAGGTTGTATTCGGCAGTGAGACGTCGGGATTTGATGTGCCTATCCGACTCGCGGTTCTAGAAGCATTTGAGGCAGTGCGCCGCGATGGCCACAACTGGCGCCTGACCGACATTGGGCGGCGCGTTCTAGCCGCCCACCCGCCTCAGGAACTGCCCGATTTCGGAGTCATCGACTCGCTGGCTTCCGAAGAAGATGAGACTGACGATTTCACGGACGATTTTTCAATTTTCACGCTCTGAGCCAATCTCGTGCCTGTCAATCAGCTTGCGAGAGCAATGCACGGAAAGCAGATCACTTCAAAGACCATGAACAATGAATTGCGGTTTGTCGCCTCAATGACCGTATGTCCTAGTGACATACGCAAGATTCGGAATCACGTTGGGGCCGCAGGCACGCATTTGCACCCTCTACAAGACATCTTGATCACGCCCATGTTTGTTCAGAAGCAATCTTTGGCGCTTGCGAGAGAACTGGCCGAGGAGAATAGCAACGTTACGTTTGACAGTGGAGGGTACTACGTCCAGCTTGGCCGTACGAAGTACGAGGAATTGTATATGCCACTCCTACGCGCCTATCGAGAGAATCGGTGGGCGAGTGTCTATACCCTTCCTGACCATGTACCAACTTCACAGGATACAACCGAGATCGTCGACCGTAAAGTCCAAGACACGATACGTTTCAGCACGCTTTTCTTCCAAGAAATGCCTGATGAGCTCAAGCCGCGCGCGATGCCCGTAGTTCAAGGCCACACCTACAAACAGGTTGAAGCATGTCTGCAAGCCTATATCCAACTTGGTGTGCGCCAAATCGGATTCGGCAGTTTCGGTACGCAAGGACAAAACAGCGAAATAAATGTCGCAACTAAGTCTGCGATCGAAATCGCACGGCACGTCATTGCCGTCGCTCATCAACACGACATGCGCGTGCATCTTTTCGGTCTCGGAACCCCCTCACTTGTTGCGATGATCAAAGGAATCGGCGCAGACTCGTTTGACTCGGCAACGTGGCTCAAGTCTGCCGGCTTTGGACAAGTGTTTCTCCCATTCATGCGTGCATACAATATCTCGTATGGCAGTACGGTTTCAGAGCTACAGAAAGGTATTACTTTCAGCCAGTTCCAAGAGTGGAAGGCGCTCACTGGTCACAGGTGTCGCCTCTGTGACGATCTAGATCGGCTGAATTCCCAAAAGATGTACAGGGCTGCGCACAACTTAGTCGTCATGGCTGAGACGGTCGAGATGGTCAATAGTGGTAACCCTCAGATGATCAAAGCGATTTACAAGGCAGGTTCACCGAAGTATAGGGACGAATTCGAGAAATGGCTGCAACGAAACTAAGCATTCATGTTCCACCGGATGACCTATCCCCGATTCAACGGACAGTCAGAATGTCAGGGGCAGGCGAGCTGCTCGAATTCGGCAGGGCTGAGATAACCCAAGGCAGAATGCCGCCGCTGACGGTTGTACCACACCTCGATGTACTCAAAGATCGCCT
Source organism: Pseudomonadota bacterium (assembly GCA_963205015.1). Taxonomy (GTDB): domain Bacteria; phylum Pseudomonadota; class Alphaproteobacteria; order Rhizobiales; family Hyphomicrobiaceae. Next base: position 3 of record CAUJKI010000409.1, on the reverse strand, counting down.
TGC
>CAUJKI010000408.1 GCA_963205015.1 Pseudomonadota bacterium | reverse complement strand
GCTTTCGGCAATCAAGAAGCAGCATCCCGACCTGCCTGTCGTGATCATCTCCGGCCACGGTAACATCGAGACGGCCGTGACGGCGATCCGGCGCGGCGCCTACGACTACATCGAGAAGCCGTTCAAGGCCGACCGGCTGGTTCTCGTCACGCTGCGCGCGCTCGAGGCTTCGCAGCTCCGCCGCGAGGTCAAAACGCTGCGCGAGCGCTCCGTGCAGAGCTCGGAAATGGTCGGCAAGTCCGCTGCGATCAACCAGCTCCGCAACCAGCTCGAGCGTGTTGCGCCAACCAACAGCCGCATCCTCATCCGCGGTGCCTCCGGGGCCGGCAAGGAGCTTGCCGCCCGCGTGATCCACGCGAAGTCGAGCCGCGCCGATGGCCCCTTCGTCGTGCTCAATGCCGCAGCGATGGCGCCGGACCGGGTCGAGGAGGAGCTGTTCGGCACCGAGGACCGCTCGGGGCCGCGCAAGGTTGGCGCGCTCGAGGAGGCGCACGGCGGCACGCTCTATATCGATGAAGTCGCCGACATGCCGCTCGAGACGCAGGGCAAGGTGCTCCGCGTCCTGGTCGAGCAGAAATTCCAGCGGCTCGGCGGTGGGCCCAAGGTCGCGGTGGACGTCCGGATCATCTCGTCGACGAGCCGCGATCTCGAGCGGGAGATGCAGGAGGAGCGCTTCCGCAACGACCTCTATCATCGCCTCAATGTCGTGCCGCTGCGTGTGCCGAGCCTCGCCGAGCGGCGCGACGACATTCCGGCGCTCATCGAATACTTCGTCCAGCAGGTCGCTACGGCTTCCGGTCTGTCACCGCGCCGCATCGGCGATGATGCCGTCGCCGTTCTCCAGGCGCATGACTGGCCCGGCAACGTGCGCGAGCTCAGGAACAACATCGAGCGCCTCATGATCCTCGCGGGCGGCGATCCCGGCACGGTAATCACAGCGGATATGCTGCCCGAGGAGATCGGCTCGAACGTACCGCTCCCGGTGAATGGCGGCGCCGAGCATCTGATGTCGCTCCCACTCCGCGAGGCGCGCGAGATCTTCGAACGCGAATATCTGCTCGCCCAGATCAACCGCTTTGGTGGCAACATCTCGCGCACGGCGGAGTTCGTCGGGATGGAGCGCTCGGCGCTGCACCGCAAGCTGCGTGCGCTCGGCGTTGGATCGGAGCAGCGGGCGACCTAAAGCGTCGGACCTTAAATGCGACCCACGCCTGGGCCGGTCCCAAAATCGCATTCGAGGTCCAAAGACGCTTTAACCGCGAATGCTCCCGGCAGGCTGGGCAGTAGAGTGAGCCTTATGCAACGCGAGACGCCAGCGTCGACGCTGCCGGCCGCCCACCCAAAGGTGGCGCACGGAAAAGTCGGTGTCCTGCTCCTGAATCTTGGCACGCCGGATGCGACCGACTACTGGTCCATGCGCCGCTACCTGAAGGAGTTCCTGTCCGACGCGCGCGTCATCGAGGAGCCGCGCTGGAAGTGGTGGCCGATCCTCAACCTCATCATTCTGACCGTGCGACCTGGCCCGAAGGGGCGGGACTATCAGTCCATCTGGAACCGCGAGCGCGATGAAGGTCCGTTGAAGACGATCACGCGCGCGCAGGCCGAGAAGCTGGCCGCGGCGCTGAGGGAGAAGCCCGACGTCATCGTCGACTGGGCCATGCGCTACGCGAATCCAACTACGGCGAGCCGGATGCAATGGCTCATGTCGCAGGGTTGCGAGCGTATTCTGATCGTGCCGCTCTATCCACAGTACGCCGCGGCGACCACGGCGACGGCGTGCGATCAGGCCTTTCGCGCGCTCATGGAGATGCGCTGGCAACCGGCCATCCGCGTAGCGCCCGCCTGGTACGACGATCCCGTATATATCGAGGCCCTTGCCGCATCCATGCGCCGTCAATTGGCGAAACTCGATTTCGAGCCGGAGCGGGTTATTGTGACATTTCACGGCATGCCCGAAAAATATTACCGTCAGGGCGATCCCTATTATGACCAGTGTCAGGTGACCACAAAATTGTTGCAGGCTGCGCTCGGTTGGGATGAGGCGCGCTGGCTTACGACTTTTCAATCGCGCTTTGGAAATGACGTCTGGCTGCAACCCTATACCGACGAAACAGTGAAGCGGTTGGCGCGCGAAGGCGTGCGCCGGCTCGCGCTGGTAGCGCCCGGTTTTACCGCCGACTGCCTTGAGACTCTGGAAGAGCTCGACGTCGAAAACCGCCACTACTTCATGGAGAATGGCGGCGAGAAGTTTGCCTATCTCAGGGCTCTCAACGATGATCCGGAGGGGGTTGCTGTGATCGAAAATGTCGTGCGACGCGAGCTCCAGGGCTGGGTTTGAGGAACTCTTGCCGGCGGTTCTTGACCGGCAATTCGCCGGCCGATTTCCGGTTTATCGAAGCGTTTTTCGGTTTTGCAGGTCTTTTTTTTCGCAATGCCCGCCTTCCTCTAAAGAACTGGTTTACTGTTCATTTACCTTGTTTTGACTGTTTCAGATGGGAAAGAGCAGGAAAGATTCGCGCGTTTTTGTCAGTGCAGCGCCCATGGAAGGACTTGAACAATGCAACCCTTTGGTGGCTTCGAGATTTTCGGCCTGTTGCTGATCGTCCTTGCGGCGGTGGCGCTCTGGTCGACCGTGAAGATCGTCCCGCAGGGCTACAACTGGACGATCGAGAACTTCGGCCGCTACACGCGGACGCTGACCCCGGGCCTCCATATCCTGATCCCGGTCATGGAGCGCGTCGGCTACAAGATGAACATGAAAGAGCAGGTGATGGAGATCCCGAGCCAGGATGTCATCACGCGCGACAACGCCATGGTGCGCGTGGACGGGGTGACCTACTTCCAGGTGCTCAACGCGGCCAAGGCGGCTTATGAGGTGGAGGGCCTCGAGGCCGCGATCATCAACCTGACCATGACGAACATCCGCACGGTCATGGGCTCGATGGATCTCGACGAGTTGCTCTCGAACCGCGACACGATCAACGCCAAGCTGCTCGACGTCGTGGATCACGCCACCGAAGCCTGGGGTGTGAAGGTGACGCGCATCGAGATCAAGGATATTGCCCCGCCGCGGGATCTCGTCGATTCCATGGCGCGGCAGATGAAGGCGGAGCGCGAGAAGCGCGCCCAGATCCTCGAGTCGGAAGGCCTGCGCGAGGCCGCGATCCTCAAGGCGCAGGGTGAGCGGCAGGCCGACATCCTCAGGGCCGAGGGCGAGAAGCAGGCCGTGGTGCTCGCCGCCGAAGGCAAGAAGGAAGCGGCGTTCCGTGAGGCCGAGGCCCGCGAGCGCGCCGCCCAGGCCGAGGCGGAAGCTACCAGGATGGTTTCGCAGGCGATTGCAGCGGGCGACGTGCAGGCGATCAACTACTTCGTGGCCAACAACTATGTGAAGGCTATCGAGCAGATCGCGAAGTCACCCAATCAGAAAGTGCTGATGATGCCGCTCGAGGCCTCCTCCGTGATCGGCTCGCTGGCAGGCATCGCCGAGATCGCGGGGGCGGCGTTCGGCAGCAAGGATGGCTCGTCGCCGCGGCCGACCGGCGGGCGGCCTAATTCGGGAAGTGTGCCGCGCGCAGGGGCATGATGAGAAAAGAGCCCGGCGTGACCGCCGGGCTCTTACCTGACGGACTGTCCCCCTTGTATTCTGGCCGTGCGGGTGCCCTTGTCGCCGCGCGTCCTTGCGATCAGGCAAGCAAACCGGGTTTGCGCCATGTCATTGATGTCATTTCTCAACGATCTCGGGCCGTGGAACTGGCTCATTCTTGCACTGATCCTCTACGCGCTCGAGGCGGTCGTGCCTGGCGTCAACATGGTCTGGTTTGGAACGGCGGCGCTGGTCGTCGGCGTTATCGTCTTTGCAACCGGCGTCACATGGCCCTGGCAGCTCGTCATCTTCGCAGCCATCTCGATTGCGACGGCTTTTGCCGTGCGCAAGTTCGCCCGCTCCAAGTCGCACACGAGCGACATCCCGGATCTCAATGTGCGGGGCGCGCAATACATCGGCCGCGAGTTCGTCGTCGCCGAGGCGATCAAGGGTGGGCGTGGCCGCGTTCGCGTCGGCGATACGCTCTGGCAGGCCGAGGGCGAGGATGTGCCGGCCGGCACGCGCGTCCGCGTCAAGTCCGTGCATGATGCCGTGTTGATGGTGGAGCGTGCATCGGCCTGACAACGATCCTGGTGGCATTGCCTGGCTTACGGGCCTGCTGGGCATGATGCTGCCTTGGATCGCCGTACCGCTCGGCATGGCCGGCGTGTGGATGGTCCTCAGGGGCGACACGACGGGCTGGTGGCTGGTTGTCCTCGCCGCGGCCTTGCTGATTGTCGATCTCCTCATCAGTCTCGTGTGGGCCAAGCGGACGCGTGCGCGCAGCGATCAGCCGAGCCTCAACCAGCGTGGCGCGCAGTACGTCGGCCGCCAGGTGTGCGTCGTCGAAGACATCATCGGAGGCGAAGGCAAAGTGCGTATCGCCGATACGGTCTGGCGCGTACGGGGGCCTGATTGCACGGCCGGCACCTGGGTCCGGGTGACCGGAGCGGACGGTCCGCATCTCGTGGTTTCGGCCGCCGACGAGCGGGATACGCATAGCGCCTGAAAGCGCTTCCGCCCGGAGCAAGCGCATGGATCGAGACCCTATTCTGAAGTAGTCTTCTTCTGGTTGCCCCATGACACCGTGGAGAGTGGCCATGAAATCGAGGAAGCTCCTGATCGCGGCGCTCCTTCTGACGCTTGCTCTTCCTGCCAGCGCACAAACGATCGATGTTTCCGACAATCATGGCGGGCGGGTCGCGGACTACAACACCCGATGGGCCGCCCATGCGGCGCGCGGCGCACGGGTACGCATCGTGGGCCCATGCAAATCAGCCTGTACGGTTCTATTGGGCCACATACCGCGCAGCCGGATCTGCGTAACCCCTCAGGCGCGGTTCGGCTTTCATCTCGCGCGATTGCAGACCGCAACCAATACGTTGTGGAACGCCTACCAGCCGGATATCCGGGCTTGGATCAACCAACGCGGCGGTCTTACCGACAATTTCATCTGGATGGGCGCGCCGGACACCTATCGCTTCTTCAGGAAGTGCTGAGGTAAGCGCGGTCCGCCAGCCGCAGAATACGAGCTTCACGCACGCAGGGCTTGCCAAAGCCTGCATATGCAGATATATGGCGGACATGGAGCCGAAAGCATTGGAACAGCCGCGACGGGCGCGAGGATGCACGGCGATGCGCCTCAGGAAGGCTGCGCGGCGCGTCACGCAGATCTATGACCGGCATCTTGAGGCAGCAGGGCTGACGGTTACGCAGTATGGCGTGCTCGGGAGCCTCTTCTCCGCCGGCCGGACGGCGATCGGCGCCTTGGCCGAGCAGCTTCTGATGGATCCGACGACGCTGACGCGCAACCTGCAGCCGCTGCAGCGGCAAGGCCTCGTCGTCATCGAGCCGGACCGGCGTGACCGGCGCGTGCGCTGGGTCAGTCTGTCAGCGGCCGGTCGGCAGGCTTTCGAGAATGCAAAGCCCGCGTGGCGCGAGGCGCAGAACCACATTCGCAAACTGATCGGCGATGAGGAGACGGCTGCGCTGCACGACACGCTCGACTATGTACTCGATCGCTTCTCAGAATAGATCTCTTAACCAGCCCCTATATCTGCATATGCAGGAATGGAGCAACGATCATGAGCAAGGAAAAGAGCGCGATAGAGAGCATCGCGGGCCGACCGGTGGCCTTTGGTGTCACTGATTTCAAGACAGCGACAGCGATGTCCGGCCTCGAGTTTCTGCAGGCGATGTTGGTTGGGAAATTCCCCGCTCCGCCGATCTGCGAGGTCTTGGACTTCCTGCTCGTCGAAGCCGAACCGGGCCGCGTCTTGTTCGCGGGCATACCCGCGGACCGCTTTCGTAATCCGCTCGGAACGGTCCACGGCGGATGGATGTCCACGATTCTCGACTCGGCTCTCGGTTGCGCCGTGCATTCGACTTTGAAGGCAGGCCAGGGCTACACCACCGTCGATCTCGCCGTGAGTTTCGTGCGCGCCGTGCATCAGAGCACCGGCAAGCTGAAATGCGAGGCGAAGGTGATCCACGTGGGCGGGCGCATTGCCACGTCAGAAGCGCGTCTCGTCGATGTCGAAGGCAAGCTCTATGCCCATGGCACCACGACGTGCCTCGTGATGCCCGTTCCTGCGAGCTGACGCGCGCTTACGCAGGCTGCAGCTATTCTCCTTTGCAACGAGGTCAGCACATGCGCCCCGCCTCTACCCAGTCGCTTATGCCGCTCTGGCTGCTCATCCTGATCGTCGGCACGATCGTCGGCGTTTCGATGGGCCGATCGCAATCCATGGGCCTCTACCTCCAACCGGTCACGGGTGCGCTCGGCATCGGGCGTGAGCCGTTCGCGCTCGCAATGGCGCTCACCCAGCTCCTGATGGGGCTTGGCGCGCCTTTTTCCGGTGCACTAATCGACAGCTTCGGCGCCGGCCGCGTCATCATTGCGTGTGTGGTGACGACGATCGCCGGCCTGTATTTCATGTACGCTGCGACGTCACCCGCCGACCTGCTCATCAGCGGTGTCCTCATGGGCATCGGCGTGAGCGGTACGGGCGTGACCTCGCTCGTCGGCACGATTGGCCGCCTTGCGCCATCGGACAAGCGCCTTTCGGCCATTGCTTCGATCGGCATGGCCGCCGGCATCGGCGGCTTCGTCGCGCTGCCTGTCATGCATTTTCTCATCGAATTCGTCGGCTGGCAGCAGAGCCTTCTCTGGCTGATGCTCATGACGGCGCTGCTGATCCCGCTCGCCTGGCCGATCGGCGGCAAGCCCGTTCGCGTCGATGGCCCAACGAGGGACCAGAGCCTGCGCGAAGCCCTGGGCGAAGCCTTCCGGCATCCGAGCTACTGGCTGCTGACGGCGGGTTTCTTCGTCTGCGGCTTCCACGTCTCGTTCATCATGGTTCACCTACCGGCCTTCGCTGTCGATCAGGGCCTGCCGGGTTGGGTCGGTCCATTCGCGCTCTCGGTCGTTGGTATCGCCAACATCGTCGGCACGTTTCTCGCCGGCCAGTCGGGTCCTTACATCGAGAAGCGGCGGCTCTTGAGCCTCATCTACCTCGCGCGCGCCGTGCTGTTCCTCGGCTTTCTCTTCCTGCCGCTCACGCCGGTGACGGTTATCACGCTCTGCGGACTGCTCGGCATCTTCTGGCTCTCCACGATCCCGCCGACCAGCGGTCTCGTCGCGACGTTCTTCGGCACGCAGTGGATGTCGATGCTGTTCGGCTTCGTCTTCCTGTCTCATCAGGTTGGCGCCTTCGCGGGTGTCTGGCTCGGGGGGCGGCTGTTCGATCTCACCAAGTCCTATGACGCCATGTGGTGGCTCTCCGTTGCCCTCGGCGTGATCTCGGCCCTGCTGCACTGGCCGATCTCGGAACGTCCTGTCCCGCGTGTCGCTGCAGCGAGCGCCGTCAACAGAGCCTGAGACACGATCATGGCCACGACAACGATTGCGCCGACGCCTCAGGGCGCCGCCGCACCGCACCCCCTGCTGGCCGGCGCGATCCTGCCGACGCTCCTGCGCCTCGCGCTGCCGACCAGCTTTGCAATGGTAGCGACGGCGCTCGTCGCCATCGCCGAGACGTCCTACGTCGGTCTGCTCGGTACACTGCCGCTCGCCGGCCTCGCGCTCGTCTTTCCGATGGTGATGCTGCAGCAG
>CAUJKI010000407.1 GCA_963205015.1 Pseudomonadota bacterium | reverse complement strand
TCGGTCGAGCTTTCGCTGTCGGGCCCGGCGAAGTACCAACCCGCCATCAATGAGCCGTCTTTGAGGAGAAGCACGCCCGGCGCAACGAGACCGGCATACGGCAGCAAGTCCGCAAAGGACGGTCCACGATGTCGAAAGTCGCGCAACGCCACCATCGTCAGCCTCAGTACTTGCGCCAGGGAGTTGACGTTGGGCGATAGCGCGGCTGGTAACGGATGTGCCGCAGGTACACCTGCCGCATCATCGGGTCGACCTTCGCCATCATGCGCAGGATGCCGACGATGCCGCTCCACACGAGGAGCCCGAGCAAGACAGAGAACCAGGTCAACACCACGAAAATCAGGATGACGGCGGCGAGACCGGTCATCAGTACCAACTCGCGGTCGGCGCCAAGCAGCAGATTCGGACGTGACAGTGCGCGATGAATCCGCGACGGATGCAGATTGGAGAACCTCTCAGCCATGCGGCAGATCCTGCTGCTCGCTGGCCTCGATGACGCCAATCGATGCGCCGGAGGCGCCAAACAAGCCGACAATCTGCGTTGCGCCAAGCAGAATGCCAGCGACAAGCACGACATACATCAGTCTGCGAGCGAAATCGTTCAGTTCGCCGCCGAAAATCAGCATGCCGCCGGCGACCGCAACGGCCGCCAGCGCAATGAAGCCCGCGACTGGCCCTGTGATCGATTGTTGGATCTGCTGGAGCGGCCCTTCCCAAGGCAGGCCCCCGCCCCCGCCCGCCAACGCGGGTTGCGCGGCGATAACCAACGCGACGCATGTGACGAAACCAAGCGCAAGGCGACGTTCAAGCGACACGTTGCTCCTCCTCCCGGCAGGATTGGATTTGATATTCGCCGCGGGCGAAGCCCTCGACATGGAGAATGTCGCGCACGATGCGGCCGCGCGCTGTCTTCTCGATCGAGACGATAAGGTCGACAGCTTCGCCGATCACCACTTGCATCGGCTGCTGGCTCGCCTCCGCCGTGAGCTGCTCGAGGCGCGTGAGCGCCGATTGCGCTGAATTCGCGTGGATCGTGGTGATGCCGCCCGGGTGGCCGGTGTTCCACGCTTTCAGAAGGGTGAGCGCGGCACCATCGCGGACCTCGCCGACGACGATGCGATCCGGTCGCAGCCGCATCGTCGACTTCAACAGGCGGCCCATGTCGATGGTGTCGGTCGTATGCAGGGCGACCGCATTGTCGGCGACGCATTGCAGCTCGGCCGTGTCCTCGAGGATGACGATGCGATGGTCGGGCGCGGAGGCGACCATCTCAGCGATGACCGCGTTGGTGAGCGACGTCTTGCCGGAGCCGGTGCCGCCGGAGATGACAAAGTTCATCCGTGACGTCACGGCGTTGCGGATCATGCGCGCCTGCGGCTCCGTCATGATCCGGTCGCGCACATAAGCGGCGAGCGGGATCACTTGCGAGGCGCGCCGGCGGATCGCAAAGGCCGGTCCGGACACGACCGGAGGCAACAGTCCTTCGAAGCGGTGAGCGCCGATCGGCAGCTCGCCGGACACGATCGGACGTTCGTCGTCGACCTCGGAGTTGAGGGCATGCGCGACACTGCCGATGATGATCTCGGCCGCGGCGTTGCTCATCTGGCCGACGCGGGCGATCCCCTGCCCTAGCCGCTCGACGAACAGATGGCCGTCGGGATTGCACATCACTTCGACCACGCTCGGATCGTCGAGCGCCGTGCAGATCGTGTCGCCGAGCGCCTCCTGCAGCTTGCGGACGAGACGCGGATGGGAGCGTAGTTGCACGGAACGCCTCCCGCTCTATGCCGCCGCCTGGCGGAGACCGCCGAGGTCGGAGCGGTAGCCCGGCGGCCGGACCGTCGCGAAGCTGGCATCATCGGCCGGAAGAGCGCCGGCGACGCTCAGCGTCTCGCCGATCATCCGCGGCTCGCCGAGGCGCCGCATCGGCCATCGCGCCCGGTGCAACAGCCGCTCGAACCGCACGTCGGTCGCGGTGACGATCTCCCGGTAGCCCGCCCCCATCGACCATTCGATGATTGCCGCGAACAGCGTCAGGGTTGCGCGGTGCAGGCCACGCGCCGTCACCGCCTCGACTGCGCCGGTGTCGACGCAGAAGCGGGAGCTTTCGATCATCCGGGGATGGGCTTCGAGCCGTCCGCCGGCCAGGAGCTGCGGAAAGGCGTCGGCCAGCATAGTCGGTCCGGTCGCCGGCAGGAGCCGGGCGCACCCCAGCACCAGCCCCCGCTCGGCGACCACGAGAATGTAGACCGGGTTCAGTCGATCGAAACCGTCGGTCTCCACACCGTCCTCGATCTCGACATCCCACCCCAGCCGTCCGCCGAACACCTTTGCTCTCAGGCGGTGCATCTCGGCGATCAGATCGCCGAGCGTCCCCCTGTCTTCCGGTCTGATTGCAATTGCCCGCATCGCGCCCCCCGCCGTTTCGGTTGCAGGCGGCGAGAGCAACACGCGGGTTTCGAACTGTCAGACCGTCGAATCCGACAGGTGTCGCTGGGCTGAGTCGCGCGAATGGATGCTGAGCGCAGACGAAGCGAGCGTGGTCTATCGCGGAAGCGGCATCGAAAACCCGTCGAATCCGACAGGTGTTCGATGGTCAGCACGCGCGTCGTCCATGCTCGGCAAGTGATTGAGATATCGTCGAAT
>CAUJKI010000406.1 GCA_963205015.1 Pseudomonadota bacterium | reverse complement strand
ACGACGGCCAACAAGGCTGTCGTATTGGTCCAGATAATGTTCTCCCAGGAGCCTTCGAGCAGCAGTCCCAGTCCCTCGGGGCTGAGCGTGAACATGAACGGCACCACGAAGCATGGAAGCGTGTAGAGCCACGTGATCATCGTCGTGCGCCACGGATTGCCGCCGGTGAGCGCCGCCGCTGCCATCGGCGCGAGCGCGACAGGCGGCGAAACCTCGGACAGCAGAGCGTAGTAGAACACGAACATGTGCGCGGCGACATCAGGCACACCCAGCTTGGTCATCGCCGGAACGGTAATGACCGCCGCCACGACGTAAGAGGCGGTGATCGGCATCGCCAAGCCGATCACCATGAGGATGACAGCCGTCAGCATGAGCGTGCCCAGAAGGCTGCCGCCTGCCAGGCCGAGGATGATATCGGAGAACTTGAAGCCGAGGCCCGTCAGATTGACTGCGCCTACCAGCATGCCTGCCGCGGCGCAGATTGCTGCCACGGACAGCACTTCGCGTCCGGACTGGTAGAACGAGGTGAAGAGGCGAGTGGGCGTCAGGCGCGTATCTGCACGCAGATACGAGAATGCCGCCGCGGCCACGATAGACCACAGAATTGCGTAGACGGTCGAGAAGCCGATGACCATCAGAATAACGACGACAAAGAGCGAGGACAGGTGGAACCAATACTTCTTCATCAGGTTCCAGGCGGTGTCCGCCGGCTTGTAGTCGATGTTCACGCCCGCAAGCTGTTGGCGGCGTGAATCCGCCTCGATCATTACGAAGATGGCCACGTAGTAGAGAAGCGTCGGCATCAGGGCCATCTTGATGACGGTGAGGTAGGGCACGTTCAGCATCTCGGCGATGAGAAACGAAGCCGCGCCCATCACCGGCGGAGACAGCACGGCGCCGATGCCGCCGGCGGCGAACAGTGCGCCCGCACGATCGGGGCTATACCCGGCCTTTCGCAACATCGGATAGGCGACGGCGCCGACCGTCAGGGTGGTCGCCGTACCGCTGCCGGAAGGGCCGCCGAGGAGGAAAGAGGAGAGGATGACCGAGCGTGTGACGCCGACGGTCGTCTTCCCCCTCGTGAGTGCGAAGGCAAAGTCGAGGAAGAAGCGACCGGCGCCAGTCTGCTCGAGGATGGCACCGTAGATCACGAACAGCGTGATGAGCGACACCGAGACATCCAGCGGTACGCCGAAAATGCCGTCCTGAGTGATGAAGAGATGGCCGATCAGCCTGACGATGCTGTAGCCGCGGTGGCCCCATGGCGGCGGCAACAGGTTGCCGAAGAGTGCGTAGGCGAGCACGGCCAGGATAACGATCACCAGCGGCCAACCGACCGTGCGGCGGCAGGCCTCCAGAGTCAGCACCATAATCGCGCCGCCGAAGAAGAGATCCCAGTTCGTTGGGATGACGGCTCGGTTCACGAAGTCATCGAGATCGATATGGACGTACGCCAGAGCGGCGACGGCAATGGCGATGCAGATCCAGTCGAGGATCGAAGGATGCGCTTTGCTCCGGCTGCCCGCCGGAAAGAGCCAGAATATTCCGGCCAGCACGAGCCCCAGGTGCACCATGCGGAACGTGTACGACGGCACCAGATATATGGTGCCGTACAGCGTCCACACGGCGACGAGCACGCAAATGAGTTGAAGTGCCCGGAAGCTCCACCCGTGCAGGGCACGCACGGGGGCCTCTTCCAAGACGGGAGGTGCCGGAGCTGCGGTAGCCCCGGCTTGATCGTTGTCGATATCTGGGCGCTGCATCGTGGATTACTTCAGCAAGCCCTTTTCCTTGAAGTAGCGCGCGGCACCCGCGTGCAGCGGCACCGGCGTGTTGGCGGCAGTCTCGAGCTTGATGTTCCGAACCTCCGGATGCACTTTCGCCAGCTCGTCCAGGTTATCCATCAGGATCTTCGTAACGTTGTAGACAAGATCCTCCGGCAGGTCCTCGCGGACGAACAGGCTGTTGCCTCCGCCAGTCATCGGAACCTCGGCAGTCTGACCCTTGTAGGTGCCCTTGGGGAGCGTCAGAGCGAAATAGACGGCCTTGCCCCAATCGCCTTGCAGGCCGGAGACGGCAGATGAGGTGTCGATGAACTTGATCGTCGTCCCCGGCGTATTCGCGATGTCCTCCCATGCCGGCTGTCTCTGTCCGGCCGTATGGATCAGCGCATCGATGCGCCGATCCTTGAGCGCGTCGGCGGCCTGCTGCGGCGGCAGACGCTCGCGCTTGATGTCGTTCAAGCTCAGGCCTGCAGCCTTCAGGATGTTGACGGCATCCAGCTCACTGCCGCTACCAGGATTGGAGGTGGAGACCCGCTTACCCTTGAGGTCTGCAAGAGTGTTGATGCCGGTTCCCTCGACGGTGATCACGAAAAGATACTGCGGGTAGATGTTGATCAGGCCGGCCACTGGGTACTTCGTTCCCTTGAACGGGCCATCACCCTTGACACCCTGGACGATCGCGACGCTGGTGCCGAAACCGATATCGGCCTGCTTCGTGCCGACGAGGCGCATGTTGTCAACGGAGGCGTTGGTCGTTTCGGCAGTGACGTCGATGCCGCCGAGCTTCTCCCGAAGCAGCTTGGCCATTCCGCCGCCGAGCACATGGTAGATTCCGCCAATGGCACCTGTACCGATGCTGATGCGGTCGACCTTGGCGGAGCTCTGCGCGAAAGATGCCGTGCTCTGCGAGAAACCGAGAACGATGGCCAGAGCGGCCATCTTCGCAATCCCATATCGTTTCATTGTTTTCCTCCCAGTTGCTGAACTATTGGTGTTTGAGTTTGTTGTCGGTGACTGCCAATCTCGAAGAAAATCTGTGTGCGCCTCGAGACAGGCGTCGTCTGGCGGACGTTAAGCGATCGTTCTAGGCAACTGCGGGCAGATGGTCTGCAATTCGTCCCTTAAAGAACGGCATGACCTTCTGACTGAAGATGCGCGCTGCATCTGCGTGCGGGTAGCCGGATAAGCAGAAGGTGGTGCAGCCGGCATCGACGAATTCCTGGATGGTCGCCGCCACCTGTCGAGGATCGCCTACGATCGCAATTCCCGCACCAACGCGCACGGTGGAGATGCCCGCCCAAAGGTGGGGGTGAATCTTCATGTCGTTGCCGGATTCGTCGAGCAGCTGCCAGACGCGCCGATTGGCATCCGACGTTTTCTTGATGTCCTCGAGCGCCGCAGCGCCAGTGCGCATGTTGACGAAGTTGAATTTGCCCGCCCCTTTGATGAGACGGTGCGCTTCCTCCCAGGCCTCCTGCTCGGTGTCGCGGCAAATGACCTGTAAGCGCATGCCGAAATTGATCACATTCTCACGGCCATACTTAGCCGCAAGCGAGCGCATTTCCTTCACTTTCTCCGCGATGACCGTCGGCTTATCGCCCCAGAAGAGGTGGACCGTCGAATGCTTCGCGGAAATCTCCGCGGCTTGCGGAGAACCGCCTCCGAGAAAGAATGGCGGGTGCGGCTTCTGGAACGGCTTCGGCTCAATGACCTGATTGACGCGATAGTGCTTGCCCTCGAAGCCGATAGGCTCGTTCGCTTGCCAGAGCCGCTTCATGATCTCGACTTCCTCGTCCATCTTCTCGTAACGGACGACCTTGTCATCGAAGACGCCATCGGCGGCGCTATCGGCGTCATTGAGGCCGGCAATGAGATTGATGCACAGCCTGCCGTTCGACATCTGATCGAGTGTCGAGAACATGCGCGCGGCCAGCGTCGGGTTCATGTAGCCGGCGCGCAGTGCAATCAGCGGCATGACGTTGCGTGTCTTGGCGACATAGTAGGAGGCGAGCACCGTCGCTTCCCAGCACGTCGTATTGACCGGTATCAGCATGTACTTGAAGCCACCGTTGTCGACGACGTTCACGATCTCATCGAAGACAGCGCGGCTTGATGGAATGCGGTCTTTGGGACTGCCGAGGCCGTTGGCATCGCCACTCGAGGGGAGAAACCAGCCAAAGGTCAGCTCACCTTTCGTCATCTCGCACTCCTTCCGTGTTCCATCCCTGAGTCGGGTTCTTGTAATTTGAGACGAACGGTATCGACCGGCGAGCCCGCGTGCAATCCCCGTCGTCTGCGTTTCTGAGGGCCGCCTGCGCAAATTTCAACCCTCGCGCGGCGCTGGTTCCACAAGGCGGAATGAGAGAGCGCACTGCCCTCACAACCCGCTCGCACACATGGCGCTTGGCTTGACAGTGCCTCCGGCGCGCTCCTAACGTTGAGCAGAAAACGAGACTGGTTGTTCCAATGAATGGAATGGCCTAAGAGGAGGAAGTCGCGATGAAGCCGACGATAGGCACGTGCGCCGTCACGGGTACATTTCCGACCCGCGCGCATAATCCGGCCCTCCCTGTCACGCCTCAAGAGATCGCCGACTCGTGTATCGGCGCGGCCAAGGCCGGCGCTGCCATCTGCCACATTCATGTCCGCGATCCCCAGAGCGGCGTCCCGAGTATGAAGCTTGAGTACTACCGCGAGGTCATGCAGCGCATACGCGCCAGCGGAACCGATCTCATCATCAATCTGACGACGGGGCCCGGCGGGCGCTTCATCCCGAGCGACGACGAGCCAGCGAAAGCCGCACCGGGCACCCTTCTGACGACACCGGAGATCCGAACCGAGCATATTGTCGAGCTGAAGCCGGAGATCTGCACGCTCGACCTCAATACTATGTGGTTCGGCGGCGGCGCTGTGATCAACACGCCGCGCAATCTCAGGATCATGGCGGAGCGCATGTATGCCGCCGGCGTGAAACCCGAAATCGAAGCCTTCGACACTGGCGATCTCGTGATGGCGCAGGACCTCATTGCCGATGGCACGATCAAGCTGCCGGCACTCTTCCAGATCGTCACAGGCGTGAAATACGGCATGCCCTCAACGCCCGAGACGATGCAGCTCGCCAAATCCCTCCTGCCGAAGGATTGCGAGTGGGCCGCCTTCGGAGCCGGGCGCCACGCCTTCACGATGCTCGCTCAGGCATTCATTCTTGGCGGACATTGCCGCATCGGCATGGAGGACACGGTTCATCTGACCCGTGGCGTTCCAGCACCGAGCAATGCGGCTCTTGTCGAGAAGGCCGTAACCATCATCGAGAATCTCGGCGGCAAGATCGCGACCGTCGAGGAAGCGCGCAGCATCCTGCAACTCAAGCCCAGGAAGTCGTAGACCGCGAACTCCACCCCTGCTGACAAGCCGCTTTCTGACCTGCAGCTTGCAGACAGCAATCGCGATCAATCCATCGCGAGCTGGAATGCTCTGATGGTTGGCCGCGCCGCGAGCTCTTTGACAAGAGTCAGCAGAGGCGTACCCATCACCGGATACTCCGTGCGAATGGAGCCGGCGTCTTTCAGCGCACGATACTGCGTGTCGTCGTAGAATGTCGCCAGCAGAAGATCATCGTCCGAAGCGAAGGGGCCGCGCATTTTGCGGACGCGGTCCAGGGCGGGCGGCACCAGCGCCCCCGGCCGCTCCTTGATCGGCGCAGCACCACGCGTGATCTTGTCATAGAGATTCTGGTCGATGGGACCGGCGATCTCACCGTAGCCCCCACGGACGTAGAGACGCACCTCGTCGGGTACGGTGTCATATCGTGCATGGCCTTTGTCGCGGCCCACCACATTCAATACCGCCTGCGTGACGATGAACTGCGCAAAGGGGCTCACAACAATCGGATAGCCGAGATCCTCGCGCACGTGCCACGCCTCCTCCAGGATCTCCTCGAGGCGGTCGCGCAGCCCCATCGTCTCCAGCTGATAGGCAAGGTTCGAGACCATGCCTCCGGGGCATTGATGCTGGAAATGGAACTCGTCGTACTCGTTGGGTGTGCCGACAGGCTTACCTTCCTGCTTGGCGATCACGGCGAGACGCTCCGCGACCTCCTTGATGGCT
The DNA here is from genome assembly GCA_963205015.1 of Pseudomonadota bacterium. Classification (GTDB taxonomy): domain Bacteria; phylum Pseudomonadota; class Alphaproteobacteria; order Rhizobiales; family Hyphomicrobiaceae. The sequence goes on along the minus strand of CAUJKI010000406.1, from coordinate 23,510 downwards.
TCGAGATCGATACGCACATCGTGTCCACGCCGGCGGAGGTTGGCGACGACGCGCTCGGTTGGCGCATGTGAGACCCCATTCGCCAGTGTTGAAGTCGCGGTGTGCACGACATCGACGCCGTATTTGACGGCCTGCAACAAGACATACGGCGCCAAGCCCGAGTTGCAGTGCGTGTGGAGTTGCAGGGGACGGTTTCCCAATACCTTCTTCACCGCCGGAACGAGCGTCGCGACGCGCTCGGGCGTCAGCAGGCCGCTGGCGTCCTTCAGGAAGACCGCATCGACGCCGAGACCAACAAGCTCTCTTGCCTTACGGATGTAGTAGTCGTCAGTGTGCACGGGGCTGAAAGTGAAGACGAGACCGCCGGCGACGTACATTCCATGTCGCTTTCCGGCTTTGATCGGGATCTCCAGATTGCGCATGTCATTCAGCGCATCATAGGGCGTGTGGTAGCGCATCCCGTTCGCAACGAAGCGCTCTGCTGCCAGCTCGACAACATCGTCGGCAAAGAACTCGAAGGTAAAAAGGCTCTGTCCGCGCGTGTGTATGATGAGCGGCGTTTCCTTCACCCATGATGACAGCAGGCGCATCCTCTCCCATGGGTCCTCTCGCAAGTAGCGGACGCAGACGTCGAAAACGGCGCCGCCCACGAGATCGATGGCTTCGAAGCCGGCCCGGTCGAGCCGAGGTGCCACGTCACGCATCATGGCCGTGGTCATGCGCGTCGCCCACAAGCACTGATGAGCGTCGCGGAGCGTCACGTCGACAAGCTTGATGGTCCTTCGATCGATCATGAGGTGGCCCGCTCCCGGCGATTGACGGCATCCCAATAGGCGGCCGTCCGACGAGCATCGATCATCGGCGAAGAAGCGCTCGCGTCAAGAAATAAGACACAGCGTCTCATTTTTGATATGAAGTCGATCGGCGATAAAGAACGCGGACAGGTGGCGCAGAGATGCTGACCGGAGCGGATCCTTACTTCACTGTTGCAGGGCACAATATTCTGGTGGCGGGTGGCGCCGGCGGATTGGGCGCCCCCTTGGCTCGCGCGCTTTCCGCGCGCGGCGCCCGTATTGTTGTTGCGGATGTCGACGCTGTTCGCGCTTCGGCTCTCGCTGATGATCTCAAGGCTGCAGGAGGCGAGGCGCTTGCCGTTTCGCTCGACGTGGTGGAGACGGCATCCTGCGCTGCCGCCGTCGACATGGCAGTCCGGCACTGGGGCCATCTCGACGGGCTCGTCAATGCCAGCGGCATCTACAGAGTAGCGCCGGCGCTCGATTTGGCGGATGCCGAATGGGAGCGGACGCTCGACATCAATGTCAGCGGGGCATTCCGGCTCGCACGGGCAGCCGGCAAGGTGATGATCGAGCAGAGGCGCGGCTCGATCATCACGCTGGCTTCCGTATCCAGTGCCGTGGCGAATCCCAACTACGCGGCGTATGCGGCCAGCAAGGCAGCGATCGCCCACGTGACGCGCGTACTGGCTGTCGAGTGGGCTCAGTACGGTGTTCGCGTCAACGCCATAGGTCCGGCAGTGACCCCGACACCGTTGGCGGCGCCGATCCTCGCCGATGAAGCGACGCGACGCTCGGCACTGGCGCGAATTCCGATGGGGCGCTTTGGAACTCCCGATGACCTGGTGGCGGCGACAATCTTTCTGCTTGCGCCTGGCGGCGCATTTGTGACCGGACAAACGCTGTATGTCGATGGCGGCCGCACGATTAGCTGATGCTCTAGAGAGAGCCGTTTGTTGTCGTTACAGAGCTCAGAGCGGTGCAGCTGGAGTGCTCAGCCTCGAAAATCCCGCGAAACTTTGCCGGTTCGAAGCTCGCCCGCGAACTTTGCCACAAGCAATGTTGTCATCCGCCCAGGACGAGCGCCGCGCCACGCTCTCCAATCATGAGCGAGGCGGCGTTCGTATTGGCCGACGTGATCCGGGGCATGATCGAAGCATCAATCACACGTAATCCCTCAATGCCATGAACGCGAAGGCGGGGATCGACGACACTACCCTCACCCTTTCCCATGCGGCATGTTCCGACCGGATGGAATACGGTGCCACCGTGCGATTGCACGAACTTAAGCAACTCCGCGTCCGTCCGTGCATCCTCGCCTGGAAGAACCTCCCGCGCCCAGCGACTGCGGAAGGCTGGTTGCGCAAAGATCTCGCGTAGTATCTTGACTCCGACCACCGCGACCTTGCGGTCAAGCTCCGTTGACAGATAGCGCGGCTCGATCTGCGGGTCGGCGAGAGGATCAGCGGTGCGTATCCTGAGGCGTCCGCGCGACTCCGGATGACACTGCCACATCGCCGCGGTGAACCCCGAGTACCGGTGCAGAGGATCGCCCGGCTTGTCGACAGACAGGGGCATGACATTGAACTGGATGTCGGGCCGGCCATCGCGCGCGAAGGGCGTGCACGCGGCGCCGCCGACCTGCCCGGCACCGATCGTCAGCGGGCCACGTCCATCGAGAAGCCATTGCCACCCCATACTGACGAGCGCGAAAGGATTGCGCACGTCCCTGTTCAGCGACTTGGACGACGTGAGCTCGACGATGCTGCGCGCCTGATAGTGATCCTGCAGGTTCTCCCCAACGTCGGGAAGATCGACCGCGACATGAATGCCGAGCGATTTCAGATAGTCAGCCGGACCGATGCCGGAGAGCTGCAGGATCTGCGGCGACTGTAGGGCGCCGGCGGCAAGGATGACCTCACGCGAAGCCCGCGCCGAGCCGAGTTCGCGGCCTGTCGCCCACTCCATCCCAATGGCATGGGTACCCTCGAGCAGCACGCGCGTGGCGTGGACATTGACCAGGACAGTAAGATTGGGGCGCGACAGCGCAGGACGCAGGAAGGCCACCGCGGCACTCTCGCGCCAGCGCTTGCCGATACTGAGCTGATAAGCGCCGACGCCGTATGTCGTCTCCCCATTGAAGTCCGGATTGAAGGGAAGCCCGTACTGCCGTGCCGCCTCAATCCAGGCCGCGCACATGGGATGATCGTTCCGCAGCGTCGCGACGCTCAGCTCGCCATGTGCGCCGCGAAACTGGCTTGGCGGGCCGTCGAAGCGTTCGAGGCGCCGGAAGTGCGGCAGCACGTCCTGGTAGCCCCAGCCTTCGGCGCCAGCCTTCTCCCAGTCGTCGAAGTCCTCATGCTGGCCGCGGATGAAAATGAGTCCATTGATGGAGCTGGATCCGCCGACAATACGTCCACGCGGCCACACGATGGCGCGTCCAGCCGTGCCGTCGGCCGGCTCGGTCGGAAACAACCGGGAAAAGCGCCCGTCGTAGATTGTTCGGAAATAGCCAACGGGCAGCTTGAGCCAGAAATTCCGGTCCCAGCCCCCGGCCTCGAGCAGTAGAACTTTGCAGCCCGGATCTGCGGAAAGCCGGTTGGCGAGGACGCAACCCGCCGAACCGGCTCCCACGATGATGTAGTCGTACGTCGCTTCCGGCAAAGCTCAGGCCTTCGTCGCATCCATGAAGATGGATGGGTCAAAATACTGCGATGCGGGAATCGGATTCGGAATGTTGCCGGTAGAGGCAAAGAAGTCCGTCACCTGCTGCAGCCACTTGGTGACGCTGCCATCGCCATAGAGCTTACGCCACTCGGCAGCCGGAAAGGCCTTCTGCGCGCCGTACTGTTCCTTGAAGTCGGCGAGAGGCACCTGCGGGTAGTGCTTCTTCTGGAGCACTTCCAGCGCCTCGTCCGTCTTACCCGTGAGATACGCGTTGCCCTCGTTCCACGCCTTCACAACGCGAACGAGCGCATCCCGGTTCTTGCTGTGATAGTCGGCTGTGGTCGCCCAGCCGGACATGATCGCCGCGTTGGGATAGTATGCCGAGGCATCGACAAGCTTCTTCGCGCCCGGCACCTTGTCGCGCACCGTGATGTTGAAGGGCACCCACAGCGCCACGGCCGGTACGGCGCCCGAGATGAAGGACGTGACGGCGTCGGGCATGCGCTGGTTGAGGAGCTCGATATCCTTGCCCGTCATGTTGTTGGCTTTGAGCGCATTGTCGAGGAACACGTGCGCCGTCGTACCAGCCGTCGTCGCGATCCGCTTGCCCTTGAGGTCGGCGATCGACTTGATGCCCTGATCCTCGCGCACCCAAAGCTGGGCGGTCGCGAACTCGACGGCATTGGCGAGGAACATTTTGCCTTGTCCGCGTGCCGGGAAGTTCGAGATGACCGCCCCGGTCGAAAGCACATCGAGGCTGCCGCCGATCATGGCCTGAAAAATTTCGAGGCCGGTCTGGAACTGCTTGAACTCGGGCTCGAGGCCGTTCTTGGCGAAGGCGCCGAGGTGATCGGCGAGCCACATCTGGCCGTCCACGGCCAGCGTATGCAGATAGCCGACACGGATCTTGGTCTTGGCTTGCGCTATAGCGGGTGAGCCCAGCGTCATGACGCCTGCTGCAGCGCCCGCGCCCTGCAGGAATGTTCTGCGATCAACTCTCATGCTTTCCTCCTTCGACGCTCTTGCTTCAGGACTGCTTTTGCTTCGACTGCTGCGCATACTCCTGCATGACGAGATGGCGTACATGCGCGCGGAGTTCGCCGAATTCCTTGCGCTCATGCAGATCCGCGGTGCGAGGATACGGAAACGGCACGTCGATGATCTCGCGGATGCGCGTAGGCCGCGCTGTCATCACGATGATCCGGTTCGAAAGATAGACGGCCTCCTCGACCGAGTGGGTGATCAGCATCACCGTCTTGCCCTCCGCAGAGAGCACTTCCAGCAGGAGGTCCTGCATCGCCGTCCGCGTCTGCGCATCAAGCGCACCGAATGGCTCGTCCATCAGCAGGAATTGCGGCTTCACCGCATAGGCGCGCGCGAGGGCGAGGCGCTGGCGCATCCCCCCGGACAGCATACGCGGCCAGGCGTCGGCAAAATCCTCGAGACCCATGAGGCGCATATAGCGCTGACAGATCTCTTCGCGCTCCTTCGGACTCGCGCGGTTGGCGCGCAAATTGAGGCCGAAGGCGATGTTGTCCTTGACGGACAGCCAGGGAAAGACCCCGTACTCCTGGAAGATGACTCCACGATCCGACCCCGGCCCGCTGATGGGCTTGCCGTCGAGCATCACTGTCCCGCTCGAAGGCTTCATGAAGCCCGCCACGATATTCATCATCGTGGTTTTGCCGCAGCCGGACGGCCCGATGACCGAAACGAACTCACGATCGTGGATCTGGTAGCTGACGTCGTCGACGACATGCATATAGCCGCCAGCCGGCGTATCGAAGCGCACCGAAACCTTGTCGAATGTGATGCGCGCAGCCGCGATGCTCATGCGATGCGCTCCTGCCAGGACACGAACCGACGTGCGATTGCGCGAAGGCCGAGATCCATGAACAGTGCGATGAAGCCGATGCAGATGATGCCGACGTAGATGATGTCGAGCTGGAAGAACGAGCCGGCATTCTGGATGAGCGCCCCGAGACCTTGCTGGGCTGCGATCAGCTCGGACGCAACAAGCGTCGCCCAGGCCACGCCAAGGGCAACGCGAAGCGCCGTCAGCATATGCGGCACGGCAAGCGGGATGATGACTTTGCGGAAGATCTCGCCGTCGGAGGCACCGAGCGTGCGCGCGACGCGAACGTAGATCGGGCTGATCTGCGAGATGCCCTCGTACATGACGATCACGCCGGCAAAGAACGAGGCATAGAAGAGGATGACGATCTTTGCGAGCTCATCGACCCCGAAATAGACGATGACGAGTGGGATAAGGGCGATCGGCGGCAAGGCCCGGAAAAAGTTGATCAGGGGGTCGATGAACGTGCGGATGGTCTTGTACCAGCCGAGAATGAAGCCGACAGGCACTGCGAGTGCGATACCGCACAGCACGCCGAGGAATACGCGGCGCGTGGACATGAAGATGTCCATGGGCAAGCGGCTGCCCATCAGCTCGACGGAGCGCGCGGCCACCTCGTGCGGGGTCGGCACGAGCGCGGGATTGATGAAGCCGCTGTAGCGGATGCCGTACCAGCTCGCCAGCATGGCGAGCCAGGGAGCAATGATAAGAGCCGCTCGGCGCACGTTTCCTCGAGTTGTTCTTGTTCGTTCTGGCCTAAACATCCCAAACGTACTATGTATAGAATGTTTGATGCAAGCCCCTCTTTCCGGTTGGTTCATGCCCCAAACAACGCATCACATCTTCGGCGGCACCCCTATTCCGCGATATGACCAGCTCGCTGATATCTTCCGCCAGCGCGTGGGCAAGGGTGTCTGGCGGCCTGGAAGCGTTCTGCCCTCGATTGATCAACTCATGGAGGAGTTCGAGGTCGCGCGTGTAACCGTGCGGCAAGCCATTGCGCTCCTTGCGGAGGAAGGGCTTCTTTCGCCGCAGCGCGGGCGCGGCACTTTCGTGACCAACAAAGTAACGGCGCGCCGCCAGCTCCGCGTGGAGACGACGCTCGGCGATCTCGTGACAATGTATCGCGGCGATCAGCCTGAACACGCAACTCTGGCCGAGGATACCTCGAGTCCCGCCATTCTCGAGCGCGACGGTATAGCGGCGCCGAAGTATTTTCATCTCAGGCGCGTGCATTCCCGCAATGGCGAGCGCTACTGCGTGATCTCGATCTATGTCGACTATCGCGTCTTCCGGCGTGCGCCATCGCGCTTCCGGCGGGAGCTGGCGCTACCTGTCCTTACGTCGTTGCCTGGTCTTGAGATCGCGTCCGCCAGGCAGACGCTCACCATCTCCACCGCCGATGTGGAGATCTCTCGGCTACTTGGCATTTCCGTGAACACGCCGATGGCCGAGGTTCGGCGTGTTATGTGCGGGCCGGATCGCACGGTTATCTATCTGGCCGAGGTCAGCTATCGCGGCGACTATATTCACCTGGAAATGGACCTGAAGCCATGAGCACCGAGCTGACCGTTCGCCGTGTGACCGCACGCGTGTTCCGCTGCCCGCTGGATCAGCCGGTAACAACATCCTTCGGCACGATGCGCGACCGCCCTATGGTGATGATTGAGGTCGAGGATGACCAAGGCGCGCGTGGCTGGGGCGAGGCCTGGTGCAACTTCCCTGCCGTAGGCGCCGAACATCGCGCCCGCCTCGTCGACAGTGTGCTGACGCCGATCCTGCTCGCGCGATCGTTCCGCAATCCCGCAGAGGCGTTCGAGCATATGACGGAGCGCACGGCCGTTCTCGCTCTGCAGAGCGCGGAACCGGGGCCCTTCGCGCAGGCCATTGCCGGCGTCGACACGGCCTTGTGGGATCTCGCCGCGCGCCGCATCGGCAAACCGCTGTGGCAATTGCTCGATCCTGCGGGGTCAGCAACCATCGGTGTCTACGCCAGTGGTCTCAATCCGGACGCACCGGAACGCCTCGCAAAGGCAAAGCAGGAGCTGGGCTACAGGGCCTTCAAACTGAAAGTGGGTTTCGGCAGCGTTCGGGATGTCGCGAATCTGACGGCGCTTGTCGATACCCTCGGGCCTGATGCGCGCCTGATGGTCGACGCCAACCAGGGCTGGAGTGTCGAACAGGCGCTCGACATGCTGCCCAAGCTCGAGAAATTCAATCTCGGCTGGCTCGAAGAGCCCGTTCGTGCCGATGTGCCGTGGAGCGAGTGGCGGCGCCTGAAGAACGCAACGCGCATCCCGCTTGCGGGCGGAGAGAACATTGCAGGCAACGCTAATTTCGAGCACGCCTTCTCAGCCAAAGTTCTCGGTGTCGTGCAACCCGATCTTGCCAAATGGGGCGGCCTCACCGCCACGCTCTCCGTTGCACGGCGCATTCGCGAAGTGGGCCTGCGTTTCTGTCCGCACTATCTGGGCGGTGGCATCGGCCTATTGGCCTCCGCCCATCTGCTGGCCGCAGTCGGTGGCGACGGCCTGCTCGAGATCGATGCCAATCCCAATCCCTTGCGCTCGCTGCTCGCCGCTGACCTTGAAGTGATCCGGGACGGCAAGGTTTCCTTGTCCGGCAGCGCCGGATTGGGCCTCGAGCCCGATCTCGATGCACTACGCAGCTTTTCTGTTCGCCACTAGCCATTGCGGCAACTGAAACGATCCTAGATCGAGGGTGCGGATCTCGTCTGCCAAGCCACACCGGGTACGGCCTGCAGCAGCGCGTGTGTGTACGCGTGCTGCGGGTTGGAGAAAATGTCTGCGGTAGAACCCTGCTCAACGATGAGGCCGTGCTGCATTACCGCGATCTCCTCACACACGGTCGCTGCGACCCGCAGATCGTGTGTAATGAAGAGCATCGATAGATCGAGTGTTCTGCGCAGCTTGTCGAGCAGCTCCAGCACCTGCTTCTGAACCGAGACGTCGAGCGCCGAGACAGGCTCGTCGGCGATGATCAGCTTCGGCTTGACGGCAAGCGCGCGCGCAATGCCGATGCGCTGGCGCTGTCCGCCCGAGAATTCGTGCGGGTAGCGGTCGACGGCCTCCGGCTTGAGGCCGACAAGCATCAGCAGTTCGCGGGCCTCTTTCCACGCCTGCTCCTTTGAAACGCCTTGGATAGTCGGCCCAAGCGCGATGATGTCCCCGATCCGATGGCGTGGATTGAGCGAGGCGAAGGGATCCTGGAATACCATTTGCAAATGCCGGCGCAGTGTCCGCATCTCGTTACGCGTTAGTCCGGAGATTTGTTCGCCGTCGAGGATGATCTCGCCACCGTCGGACTCTTCGAGACCGATGATACAGCGGGCCAGCGTCGACTTGCCCGATCCCGATTCTCCGACGAGCGCCAGCGAGCGCCCGCGACCGATATCGAGGCTTACCTTCTGCACGGCCTTCACGGTACGACCGCGCGACCCGAACCAACCGCCGTGGCGGCCGTAAGTCTTCTCGACGTTTCTAACGATCAATAGCGGCGCGGACGCTGGCGCGGATGTGCGCGCACGAGGTGTCATGCTCGGAACGGCGGCAACGAGCGCCTTCGTGTAGTCGGCCTGCGGCGTGTTCAATACGTCGGACGTTTGCCCAAGCTCCACCAGCTCTCCATGACGCATCACCGCAACCCGATCCGCGATCTCGGCAACGACCCCGAAATCGTGGGTGATGAAGAGAACAGCCGTCCCGTGCGTGCGCTGCAATTCCTTTATGAGATGGAGGATCTGCGCCTGCGTCGTCACGTCCAGAGCGGTTGTCGGCTCATCGGCGATGATCAACGCCGGTTCGACCGCGAGCGCCATGGCAATCATCACTCGCTGGCGCTGGCCGCCGGAGAGCTCATGCGGATAGCTGTCTATGATCCGCTCGGGCTCAGGCAGATGCACGTCCGCGAGCAATTCAAGCACACGGGTGCGACGCTCGGCGGCCCGCATCTTGGTGTGGACCTCGAGCACTTCGTCGATCTGCCGGCCGACCTTCATCAGCGCATTGAGCGCAACCATCGGCTCCTGGAAGATCATGGCGATACGGCCACCGCGGATGGCGCGGATCTCGGGCTCGCTAAGGGTAAGCAGATCTTTGCCCTCGAACAGGATGCGGCCACCCGTAACACGGACATGCGGCGCCGGCAGCAGACGCAGGACCGACTTGGCCATGACCGACTTGCCGGACCCGGACTCCCCGACGACGCACAGGATCTCGTTGCGATGGATGTCCAGGGACACGCCCTCGACAGCATTGCGCCGATCGGACCAGGAGGGCAGCGCGACCGTCAGATTGTCGATTGTCAGAACGACGTCGCTCATGCGTCGGCGAGCCTCGGGTTGAGCGCGTCGTTGAGGCCTTCACCGACGAGATTGATCGACAGCACGGTCAGCAGGATCACGATACCGGGCACCGTCACGAGCCACCATGCCTCACGCATGAACGAGCGGCCGGCGCCGATCATGAACCCCCAGCTCATTTGATTGGGCGCGCCGAGACCAAGGAACGACAATGCGCTTTCGACGAGGATGGCAGTCGCAACCAGCAGGGAGCCGGTCACGATCAGCGGCGAGAGCGTGTTAGGCAGCACCTGACTGATCAAGATGGCACTGTCCCGCTGGCCGGCGACGATGGCCGCCCGGACGAACTCCCGCGACTTCACGGACAGCACTTCGCCGCGCACGACGCGTGCGATCGGAGGCCAGCTCACGGTCGCTATGGCGATGACGAGGTTCATGGCTGATGGCGACAGGATCGCAATCAGTACCAGTGCAAACAGGAACGAAGGGATCGTCTGAAAGAATTCGGTCAACCGCATCAAAACGTCATCGATCCAGCGACCGTAATAGCCGGCAACGGCACCCACCAGCGCACCGAAGGCCACTGCCGCAAGTGTCGACAGGACGGCGATCAGCAGCGTCGTTCGGGCGCCATGGATGAGACCGCCGAGAACGTCACGGCCGAGGCTATCAGTCCCCAGCAAAAAGTCGCCCGCTGGCGGGAGGAAGGGCTTCCCGACGATTGCGAACGGATTGGCCGGTGCGAGGACATCGGCAAGAACCGCGACCAGAAGAACGAGCGTCAGCCAGGAAAGACCGACGATCACGAGCGGATTGTGCAGGAATCTTTGTGAGAAGCTCTTCATCATCCCGCCCTCAGCCGATCCGGATGCGCGGGTCGAGCAGCACGTACACGACATCGACGATGAGGTTGACGATGACGACCAGACACGACGATAGGAAGAAGATCCCCAGCAGAAGGTTGAAGTCACGCGCAAACAGCGACTGATAGGCAAGCTGTCCGAGCCCAGGCCACGCGAACACACTCTCGACGATGACGGAACCGCCGAGCAGGCTGCCAACCTGAACGCCAGCCATCGTTACCACCGGCAGCAGAGCATTCCGGAGCACGTGGCGGATGGTGATCTGCCGCTCACTCAATCCTTTCGCTCGAGCCGTGGTGACATAGTCGAGACCGCGCTGCTCGAGCATCGAGGCCCGCATCAGCCGCGCGTAGAGCGCGAGGTAGAACAGCGACAACGTAATCGATGGCAGTACGAGATGATGCGCGATGTCGACCACGCGATCCCAGCCCTCATTGAAGGCGACGACATCCTCCATGCCGGATGTCGGAAACCATCCAAGCTTGATGGAGAACAGCAGGATCAGCATGAGGCCGACCCAGAAGAGCGGTGTCGCGTAGAAGATGATCGCAACGACCGAGACGATATGGTCCTTCCAGGTCCGAACCCACAGCGCGGCCAGAAGTCCCATCGTTACGCCGAAGCCGAGCGACAGCAGGAACGTTGTGCCCATCAACAGCAGGGTTGGCCAGAGGCGATCGAGGAGAAGCTGGAGCACCGGCGCGCTCTGGCGGAACGAATAGCCAAGATCGAGCGTCAGCAGGCCGGCCATATAGCGATAGAGCTGCACGATGACCGGTTGATCCTGACCGAAGCGCTGTCGAAGCAGGTCGATGTACTCCTTTGGAGCGCCGCCCGCCTCACCTGCGAGCACGGTGGCGAGATCGCCTGGCGCAAGCTGCAGCAGCAGGAAATTGAGGACGACCACGCCGAGCACAACGGGGACCGTCTGAAGCAGTCTGCGCAGAATATAGAAGAGGAGTGCCGTGCCGCGCATGACGCCCTTTTTGCGGTCGGATCGGAAACAACAAGCAGCCGGCGCGAGATCATCGCGCCGGCTGCTGCGATAGTGCAATCCTACTCCCTATAGGCAGTGGCGTAGTTTCCGTAGATACCCAAAGGCGAGGTGATGACGTTCTTGAACTGCTTGTTGACGAGCGTCGGGAACTGCAGCTCCAGCACATAGATGACGGGTGAAGCTTCCGAGGTCTGCTTGATCAGCTCGCGATAGAGCGCGCCACGCTTGGCCGGATCAGGCTCGACCGTGGCCTGATCCATGATCTTGTCGGTCTCCGGCGACGACCAGCGGGCGCCATTCACGAAAACCGTGCCAGGCCGGATGCGGTCGGAGTGGAAGCTACGGTGCACGCCGAGCACCGGATCGGCAAGATTGTAGAGGAAGTTCGACGAGATATCGTAGTCGTAGTCGGTATACACACGCTTCAGCCACTTCGCGACATCCTCATAGCGCAACGTCACCTTGACGCCGACCTGCGCAAGCTGCTGCTGAACGGCTTCGCCGAAGCGCTGCCATTCCTCGCCGTAGGGCGTGAGGTCATGCACAAGCTCGAAGCGGAAGCCGTCGGCCTTTTTCGGGAAGCCGGCTTCGTCGAGCAGTGCGTTGGCACGGGCGACGCGATCGGCAGCGTTGTAGTCCTTACCGGCCTCGAACATACCCGACGGCGCGAAATTCGAGCTGATCGGACCGGCCGCCGGCTTGCCGTAGCCGAACCAGACATTGTCGATGACGAACTGACGATCAATGGCGTAGGCGAGCGCTTGGCGAACCTTTTGGTTGTCGAGCGGCGCATGCTTGGTGTTCAGCAGAAGCTCGACGATTGGCGAGACCATCTCGTAGCCTTTGGTCGTCACCTCTACCGATGGTAGCGCTGCGAGCTTCTTCACGTCGTTGTAAGGGATCGCGCCGAAACCGGCGACGTGCGCCTCGCCCTTCTCCAGTGCAGCGGTGCGCGTGGAGCTGTCGCCAATGAAGCGGACAACAATACGATCGAGGTAGGGCAGGCCGGCGCGCCAATAGTCCTTGTTCTTGTCGAGGCGCACGAATTCGCCGCGCCGCCACTCGACGAACCGGAACGGGCCGGTGCCGACGGGTATGTTCGCATTGGCGTGGGTCTTTATATCGCCGCTTCCGTAAACGTGTTGAGGCAGCACCGGACTCTCGTAGCCGGAGAACGCCATCAGCATGTAGGGCGCAGCCTTCTCGAGCTTGAAGATTGCCGTATACGGATCCGGCGTCTCTACCGCGGTCAATTCGCGGAAAGTGGCGATACCGCGTGGGTGGACCTTCTTCAGGACATCCATGAAGGTGAACCGTACGTCCGCGGACGTGAACGGCTTGCCGTCATGAAACTTCGCGTTCTGGCGGAGCTTGAACGTGATCGTCTTGCCGTCCGGCGTCACCTCAAAGCTCTCTGCGAGGGAGGGGACGGGCTTGAGATCGAAGCCGTACTCGAGCAGGCCGTCAAACACCTTTGCGGTTACCTGTCCGATAGGACCGGAGGTCGAAATGTAGGGAGCAAGGTTCGGCGGCTCCGGCTGGGTGATCTGCACCAGGGTGCCACCGGGCTTCTGAGCCGAAGCGGGGGCACTTGCAAGGACCGCAGCGGCCAAGAGACCCGCGCTCACGGCTGCCAAACGCCGAATAATCAGCATGACCTCAGATTCTCCATCAAGGTACTCACAAGCCTGCCAGCCTGCTTGAAGGAGCGGGCGACACGCTGAAGAAATTTTGTATCGGTAGTTCAGAGACGTCGCAATGACATTTGCGCGCCAAAGCTTAGCTGAAATTCCGGCAGTGGCGGCCCGCGTTAGCGCCTTATTCCGCAGGCCGAGCCACAAGACATAATACGGAGGAAGCTGCCGTCCGGACTGGCGTTCGATGAGCCGAGGAGCAACAGCGGTACTAGGAAGTCTTCTTCACCGGACCATCGATGGAGCTACGGCTCCACGCGGACGGTCGCGATGGTCCTACGCCCTCCGTCGGAGCGTTGATGCTAGAGGCCACCTGCAGACGTCGTTATGCAATCCGCGGTGCCCTGCTGCACCTGCGCAAAAATGCCCACCAAACGTTCGGAAGAGATTCCGTGCGCTGGTCTCATCAACTAACCGCCAAGCAGTGATAGCAGCCGCTGAGCGTCTTTGGGTGCAGCGCTCTTCTGATCGTTGTCGAAGTAAACGAACACCTCACGACCGCTCCGCCGCCAACGTTGGATGTGGTCTGCCCAAGAGTTCAGCGTCTTCTTGGAATAGCGGCCCTTGTAGCGCCCGCCCGGCCCATGACCGCGTACGTATACATGGCGCGCCGTCAACTTCCATGGCGCAGGAGCCTGATGGTGATCTGACAGGCAAAGTGCGGCGTCATGCTCCCGAAGCAGTGCGAGGATCTTCGCCGAATACCAGCTCTCGTGCCGAAACTCGAAGACGTAGCGGTGCCCGTTGGGCAGCATTGCGAAGAAAGCCTCCAAGCGGCCGGCATCCGCCTCGAAGTTCACTGGAAGCTGGAACAGGACCGGCCCAAGCTTGCTACCAAGCGCCCGAAATCTAGTGCTCATCAGTTTGAGCGAGCTTGGACTGCTCTCTCCGAGGCGTTTCCAATGCGTGATGTACTTCGACGCCTTCCAGGCGAATAGGAAGCTCTCCGGGGTCTTGTTCCGCCATCCACGCACCGTTGCAAGCGAAGGCGTGCGATAGAAGGAAGCGTTGATCTCGGTTGTCGCGAACCGAGTAGCGTACCAATCGAGCCACCGCTTCTTGGCGACATCGCGTGGATAGAACGGCCCGCGCCAGCCGTCATACGTCCAACCGGATGTCCCAATCCAAACGTTGCGAAGGGCGGGCTTCTCTCCTGCCGCAGCCATAGCAAGGTTTCCTAAAGGATCGGCTTTCCTCCCGTGACGGCGATGGTTGCACCGGAGACGTAGCTTGATAGCGGATCAGCCAGCATGACGAAGGCGGTCGCCAACTCTGCCGGCTGGCCAGGACGTTTCATCGGGACCTGTTTGCCGAAGTTGGCAACCGCATCCTCCGGCAGGGTGGAAGGAATAAGTGGCGTCCAGATCGGGCCAGGCGCAACGGCATTGGCGCGGATGCCCTTGTCGGCCAGGAGTTGAGCGAGCCCCGCGGTGAAATTCTGTATTGCGCCTTTGGTCGTCGCATAGGCGAGGAGGCTCGGGTTTGGCGTATCGGAATTGATCGACGCCGTGTTGATGATCGCGCTTCCTGACCTCATGTGCGGCACCGCGGCCTTGGTGAGATAGAACATGGCATGGATGTTGACCTTGAAGGTCAGATCCCACTCTTGATCCGAGATATCCAAAATGTCGTCGAAGCTCGCCTGATGCGCGGCATTGTTGACGAGTATGTCGACGGCACCCAGTTCTGCCATCGCCCGCTCGACAATCGCCCGACAGTGGGCCGGCTCCTGAATATCGCCGGGCATGAGCACGACCTTGCGCCCGGCATCTTCGACATAACGCGCGGTCTCCTTGGCATCTTCATGCTCTTCGAGATAGGAAATGAGAACATCCGCGCCCTCGCGCGCGTAAGCGATCGCCACGGCACGTCCAATGCCGCTGTCGCCACCTGTGATGATGGCTTTCTTGCCTTCGAGACGCCCCGCCCCCTTATAGCTCTCTTCACCGTGGTCGGGCCTCGGCCTCATCTTGGCCGTAAGGCCCGGCATCGGCTGTTTCTGCTTGGGAAAGGGTGGTTCGGGCAGCCTGCTTTCCATGGCAGCGCCTCCTTGTCAGGCAGCGTCAGGCAGCCTTCTTGGCTCGCACGTTCGCAAGAGACTGAGCGAGGGAGCTCAGCTTCTCGTCCGTTGTCGCTTCTTCCTTAAGCGTCTCGTCGAGGAGGGCAGCGGCATCCTTCATGCCGAGTTCGATCGCCCAACGCTTCAACGTACCGTACCTGGTGATCTCGTAGTGCTCGACGGCCTGGGCCGAGGATATGAGGCCCGCGTCCAACGCCGGCGCCCCCTTGAACTCCTCAGCAATCTCTTCGCCTTCCGCGATAATGCCCTCGATGGCCTCGCATGTCTTACCACGGGCCGCCTTGCCCATCATTTCGAACACTTTCTCCAGGCGCGCTACATGCTCTTCGGTCTGCGCCTCATGCTTCTCAAAGGCCGATTTCAGCTCTTTCGATTGAGCGGCGCGGCGCATCTTGGGAAGAGCCTTCAGAATTTTCTTCTCGGCGTAATAGATGTCCCGAAGCGTATCGTGAAAGAGATCATCCAACATCTTCGCTTTGCTGACCATCGTACATCTCCACTGCAGGGGTGACCGGTACCTCCCTAACAGTGCTCGCGACAGGTAGTTCCCATGGTACCTCCGCGGCGCAAGGCGAATTTCAAAGGCAATGGGCGCGAGGACAGATCTGAAAGGCAGATCTGAAAACACGGGAGGATGAGGCTGCTCGGGAGTGGGAATGGCTGGTCGCTGACCGCAAAAAGCGAAAGCTCAAGGCCATTACCAAGCCCAGCCAACGCGACAGGGGCAATCAAAATCAAAAGCTGAAACGCACCTAGCGGCCGTCACAAAATCGGCGGGCCGGCTCGGGTTTCTCGGGCTTGTCTTCCTGGCTTCTGAGCACGTCCAAGAGCCGGCTGAGAGCCTCAGGCAGCTCGCAGGGTAACTGGTATTCCTTCCTCAGCCCCCCTCCGAGGCGCTTTGTCATCGCCTTGTCCATGTTCGCATTCCATCGGGTGTTGCCCGAAATGAACGCATCTCCCGCTCAGTGGGTTCCCGCTTAGTTTCCTGTGCCCTCGGCTTTGTCGCTTGGAGGCGATGAGGGGAATAGGTCGGGAAACGCCCGATTCATTGCGCGTATCCCTACTCGGCGAAGCGCATCGACGTCTGAGCTCTCCTCGCGGGTGGCGGAGATAATCGATGTAGCGAGCATCTCGCGGGCAGCGTCTCTCCTACTGGCGTCGAAGTGATGAGCAATCTCGCTCCAGGCAGCCTCAAACGCCTCGCTCGCAACCTGTATGGTCTCTGGTCCGAATGCTGCGCCCTCGATTATCCGACGTGCCCGCATAGCCGTGCCCCTTTGCGTCTGCACAGAGATCAGTCGGTCGCCGAGCCCAAATGGTGCTCGGGAGAAAACAAGCCGGCGTGAGACCTATCGCGCGATATCAAAGCTGGAACAATCCCATTCAGCCACCGCTTAATATGGCATGTCCAAAGCGAACATCCACCCACCGGCCTCCAGTACAGTCCATCGGCCGCACCCTTTCCAGAGCTGAACCGTCATCGCTCCCGGCTTCGTCGAGCCAGGCTTGCCGGCTGATCTAAACCTTAGCCCTTAAGAACCGGATCGCAGGCAAAGCGTTGAAAAAGCGAGGCCCGCTTCCGCTGACGCCAGCGCGCGAGGCAAACGCGATCGAAAATATCCGAAAGCACCGGAGCTCGCATCATGACGATCGATTGGAGTTCAGTATTCATTCCCGCCGTCGGACTTGCGGAAATCATACTCCGCGGCTCAATTATGTATCTCGGTCTTTTTGCGATCTTGAGATTTGTCTCGCGCCGGCAGGCGGGCAACTTCGGCCCTGCGGACCTGCTTGTCATTGTCCTTATCGCCGATGCTGCACAGAATGGCCTTGGCAAGGAATATAGCTCGGTGACGGAAGGGCTCGTGCTCGTCCTGACAATCGTCGCCTGGGAGTACATCATAGACTGGCTGCGCTATCGCTTCCCAACGCTCAGGCCGATCCTTGCGGCGCCACCGATCACGCTCGTTGAAGGCGGCAAGCTGAAAACAACGAACCTCGAACACGAGATGATCCCCGAGGAGGATCTCCGATCCCAGCTACGCGAGAAAGGCGTACTCTCCTACGATGAAGTCCGGCTGGCCAGATTGGAGGGCGACGGTCGACTGAGCGTCATTAGGATGTAGCCGTGACGCCATGGTCAACACCGCGTCCATCAATTCCGGGCGACTGGAAATGAGCGCGATTGTTTGCGGTCGTGGACACGCCAGAGTTGCATGACACGCAACATAGTCACGTCTCGATCAGACGATTTGATTGCGATCAAGGTCATTTGTCCGCGCACGTATTCTTGCTTTCCTGCTGAGCAATCGCAGAGGAATATCCATGCCGTTGACCACGCCATTGGACGAGATCGTACTCTTCTCGCCCCATGAGGACGCGGCCGGGAACGGCGGGGCGCCGCACACGTCAGCGGGGTTCAGGCCGATCATGTTGAGCGAAGCGGTGATGCGCGGAGTCGAAAGCATAGCGGCCGGTAAGAGGCCTGCGTTGGTCATCGGGGGTGCCAGGTACACAGATCCAGACCTGTTTGCGGCCCTTCGCGCACGCGAGGATTTTCAGGTTTAGACGCCTCTGTGGTTTATCACGAGCTGGGAACCCCGACGCAGTTGCCGTAGCAGCCGGCCGTCCTATGCGGTGGACACTTGCGCTCGAATTATTAGGACTGGCGACTTCATGGCGCGTCGTCGCAGCCAACATTTCCACCTTCGTTTTCCAGCCGCATAACTTGCCTCACATCCTGGCGAGTGAACTTCAGTCTGACACCCGCTCCCATGCCGTCCGACTCTCCAACAACGACCACACCGAAGTGGTCGAGAGCACGGCTCACGAGTTCGGCATCTCGCTCAGAATGAAGCCAAGCACTCCCGTTCGCCTCCATCAAGCGCAGCTCTTCAACGGGTAGCCCGGCAGCGGCGGCAAAATCCTCCTCCCTGTTGCTGACCAAAGCACGAGCCGCAGCGATCAAACGACCGGTTATCTGGATATTGGCACTCATTGTCACACCTCTCCATTACGCCGGTCGATGAAGTTCGGAGCCCCTGTTCGCTATGAAAGCTATCGTACCTTCTGCTGTAGCTTCTCGAAGAGCAATGTCCAGCCGAGGAGAGCTCTGCCGAGCGTTTCTATTAATAATATCAAATGAAATGATCAGCAGTGCAGATTCACCTGCGCAATTCTATCGGCCCCCAATCTCATCACAAACCCTTCGTGTCGGAATGTCTAGGAACATTCAGCCGCAGCCCGTGTTGGCGACAGAAAAGAGCGGAAACGACCAAGGCAGATCGCCTTAATCGGCCACCAAAGTTCTTTATTTTTGCGGCTCTCCGCCATTGCCGAGCGGAGGCTCATTCTCTGGCTCGGCCGACGATTGCGCGTGCCTTATTCGACTCAGCAGACTCTGCGTGCGGAAAAGCGCGTCCTCGATACCGATTTCGGCCGCGGCCAAATCGCCGTTCTCCGCTGCCCCGGCAGCAGTCACAAGGCTCGCAGCCGCAGCACGAATCTCGGCAACCATTTCGTTGTTCGTCATGGGGTTGTTCTCCGTCGTGCCACGAGAACGGCGACGGCATACAGAGGTTCCAAATTCGCCAGACGCTGCTTGAGCTTTTGCGCGCTCTGACCGGGGCTCGGCCCTGTTCACGCGAGTTGGCCCATCCAGAAATAGCAGGAGGCACGCAAAGCTATTGATCGTCAGGCCGTCAATAGCTCGCGATAGAGTCCGGACCGCGTTGCAAGCTCATCGGAGGAACCGTCCTGTAGAAGGCAGCCGCCGTTAATCACCAGGATGCGGTCAAATTGCCGGACGGTCGAGATGCGGTGCGCAATGGCGAGTACAGTCCGCCCCCGCATCAGCCGCGCCAGCGCCTCGCGGATGGCTTCCTCGGATTTCGTATCCAGAGCGGACGTAGCCTCATCGAGTAAGAGAAGCGGCGCATCCTTCAGAAACGCACGCGCGAGCGCTATGCGCTGACGCTGACCGCCGGAAAGACGGGCGCCGCGATCACCGACAGGTGTGTCGAGACCGTGCGGCAGGTCATCGATGAAGTCGCAACGTGCGGCGGCAGCCGCCTCGCGGACCTCTCTATCGCTGGCGTTGGCCCGTGCGTATCGAATGTTCTCTTTGAGCGTGCGGTTGAATAGAGATGTGTCCTGCGGCACGACGGCGATAGCGTCTCTCAGACTCTGTTGGGTCACCGCCGTTATGTCCTGACCACCAATCAGGATACGACCACCATCGACGTCATAGAAGCGCTGAAGGAGTGCGAAGATCGAGGTCTTGCCACCGCCTGATGGGCCGACGAGCCCGATCTTCTGACCCGCCTCGATCCTGAAGTCTAAGCCATCGAAAAGTCGCGGGCAGTCGGGATAGGCGAACTGCACTTGCTCGAAGCGGACGCTGATGCCCGCCGGCGTCAGTGGCCGCGCGGCCGGGTGATCGCGCATTTCGTGCGGTATGAGCAGCTTCTGGAGCGCCTCTGAAAAGCGCGCGGCGTGCTGCGTCACATCGACCAGAGCCATGGCGAGGTCACGCGTAGCATGAAGGACAGACAGGCCGAGCGTGCAAACCAGGATCACGTCGCCGGTCGTCGCTTGACCATGCTGCCAGAGCAGGAGCGCCCACGCGAGCAGACCAATGGTCAGCGCGACTGTTACAAGGGCGTGCGCAATGCGTAAATATTCGAGGTAGCGCAGGCTCCGCTCTCGCGCTGCCATTTCCCGTTTCACGGTCGCATCGAATCGACGGTGCTCGCGCGTTATGCCGCCGAAGGCCTTGACAATCGTCATGTTGCCGACGACGTCCGTAAGCTCACCGTCGACCGCGGCCGCGTGGTGCGCGAACGCATGGTGAAGAGTTGTGCCGGCTGCAGCTCGACAGAACATGACGACAATTACAATCCCGGCAACGACCACCAGAGCTGCGGCCATCCCAAGGCTCACCGTGCCGACAAGCACGATAGCGCACAATGTGGCAAGGCACGGCGGCAGCACGTTCCACGCAAGCATGTTTTCGATAGTGAACATGGCTTGTGAGGCGGCGCTGACGCGGGACGTCAGAGTCCCGGGTGAGGTGCCTGAAAAGAAACGCGGGGCATGTCCTGTGAGGTGGCGGAAGAGATCGCGACGGACGTCGCCGGTCACCTTCACAAACGTGCTGTTGGCGATCCAGCTAGCGACGCGCCACAGAACATTATCGCCGGCGATGAATGCCACGAGCAGCGCGAAGGCAGTCCACACCCCGACGGTCGCCGCGGTGGGATTGGACAGTGCGTCGACCATCAACTTCACCGCATACTGGGTGAAGATCGAGCACGCCACCGCCGCGACGACTGCGGCTAGAATGATGGCATGGGCTTTGCGCCGGCCGAGCGCATAGCGCAGGAAAAAAGCCGTGGGGCGACCGGCATATCCCGCTAGATCGTCCACAATGGCGGCTCCGCTGGTTGAGCGCTGCTTCATTCGCAAACGCAGCTCCATCAGTTCGGTTCATTCTTGGGGGCGGTCTCGGGCATCACGACAAGCACAGTAACGAACGCTGCGACAGCCGCTATTGCCAGGCCGAAAAAGGCGACAGGCGTACCGAAGCGCGTGGCCAGATAGCCGGCTACTGTGGTGCTCAAGGCGGCACCGATGCCTGTGGCACTGGCGGCTATACCCTGTGTCAGATTGAAGCGACCGGTACCGCGCGAGATATCGGCAAGCGACAGGGGGACGAGAACACCGAGGACGGCGGCGCAGATGCCGTCGAGCACCTGAGCGGCGATCACGACCGTGGGATCGTTCGTCGCCGCGAGCAGCGCCGCCCGAACTGGAAGCGCGGCGAAGCCGACGAGCAGAATAGGGCGACGCCCTTTCTCCACGGCGAGCCGGCCAACGGCCGGCGCCATCAGCGCTACGATCCCCTGCGGCACGATGATGCAAAGCGCAATCAGTAAGCTGGCCCATTCGCCGGCTCGTACTGTCATCTCCGTGCCGACGAGCGGTAGCATCGCGGCGTTGGCGGTATGAAAGAGGAAGATGCACGTCATCAAAATGATGAGAGATCGGTTGCGCAGCAGTGCGCCGACAGCAATGGCTGTGCCATCGGACTGTCGCGCCAGACCGCCGTCTGCGCGCTCCGGATCGATTTCCTTCGCGTTGATCTGCGATAGCGCAATGATCGTCGGGATAGCCAGCGCAGCCGTGACGAAGAACACGGCCTGCGGCGAGATCGCGAACCCGATGGCGCCCATAGCGCCTGCCGCAACGCCACTGCCGATCGATCCAAAGCGCGCGTTGCGGCCGAGTCGTGGGCCGACGGCAGCATGGCCGACAAGACCCAGCGTGATCGCACCGATCGCCGGCCCAAGCACCGAGCTCGAGGCGACATGAAGCAGTTTTGCAAACAAGATGCCGACGAAGTTCGGCGTCATCGCAATGAGGAGGGCGCTCACGCCGATACCGGCGACAGCCGCCATCGCTGCAGCGCGCTTCGACTGCGCTGCGTCGACGAGCCATCCGCCGGGCAGCTGGGTCAGGAGGCCGGCAAGGCTTCCGATTGCCAGAACTAGCCCGATATCGGCCTGATTCCATTTCTGCGTCGTGAGGTAGATCGCGAGGAATGGGCCAAATCCAGTCTGGATGTCGGCCACCAGAAAGGTGAACCAGTCGAGGCCGCGCTCGCTCTTTGGGGAGGCAGTGGGCACTGGCGCCTCTCGGCGGCATCTGGAAGAGAAGCAGACATGTGCGAGCCGAACGTTTGGTTTGCATCCTCGTTCCGCCGGTATCTTCTCCTATTCGCGCGGTGCTGCTTCTGCCTTCACGATGTAGGGCGGCTCTCCGGCCGTGTATTCCCTGGCGCCCTGAAGCTGCTCGCTTGAAACTTCCACCAGGATCTTCCGGTCAGCAAACCGGAAGGCCGCGCGCTCGACGGCAATCTTGCGCGTCCCGATCCCGAGGAAGCCGCCAAATTCCACGACGAAGGCATGCACCTGTCCGTCAGTATCGATGAGCACATCGATTATGCGCCCACCCTCCGCCCCTTTAGGGGTCTTTACGTCCCGGCCGAGAATGCTCTCCAGCCGAGTCTCGAAAGGTATGGCGGCGGCCTGCTGGCTCCAGGCCACATCGCAATGCGCGAAGAGCGTCACCATTATAAGGGCGGCGCGCGCGGACCCGATGAATGGAAGGTCTGTCATTTCACATCCCTCGCAAGGCGGACTATTCGCACGGCTCGGAGGGCAACGACCGAATCAAGCGGGCGGTTCCCTCGATCGAGAGATTCTCGGCGCTCGTCGTGACGACAGGAAGGCAAATGCACGAGAATGAGATCGCGCACGCCTTTGTCGAGGATGTGTGATCGTCCTGCCCACCTGATGCAAGCAATGCAAAGCGATGCAGCACGCTGCACAAAGAGGCAGCAGCGCGGCTCTCTTTTGGCGTCGGCTTCTCACGATATCGCGCCACAACAAGCGGGTGCACGAGACGAATGCGGTTGTGTGCGGCCGCGGAACCGCTCGCATCGCGAAGCGTTAACGCTGGCGAGCTCAGACTGCGGACGGCGTTTGGCACCGCGGTCGGAGCCTGCATGGATTAAAGAAACTCATGATCTCGTCGGATAGGAGCAATACGGCCTATGAAGATCGCTCAGGTAGCTCCTTTGATGG
Source organism: Pseudomonadota bacterium (assembly GCA_963205015.1). Classification (GTDB taxonomy): domain Bacteria; phylum Pseudomonadota; class Alphaproteobacteria; order Rhizobiales; family Hyphomicrobiaceae. Next base: position 593 of record CAUJKI010000406.1, on the reverse strand, counting down.
AGAGCGTACCTCCTCGGCTTTACGGTGGCAGTGAGAGAATTGTCGCCTACCTCACGGAGGCGCTGGTAGCAGAAGGGCACGACGTCACGCTCTTTGCCAGCGGCGACTCGATCACGACAGCCAATCTCGATGCCTGCTGCCGGCAGGCACTCCGTCTCAGTGAAGGCGTGCTCGATCCGATCCCGCACTACATGATAATGCTCGACAAGGTGCGGCGGCGCGCCCATGAGTTCGACATCATCCACTTTCATATCGACCAGTTCCAGTATCCGCTTTTCCGTGATCTCAGTCAGCGCGCGGTCACGACTCTGCACGGTCGCCAAGATTTGCCCGACCTATACCCGCTCTACATGCACTTCAAAGAGATGCCGCTGATCTCGATCTCGAACGCACAGCGCGCTCCAGTGCCAGAAGCCTCGTTCGTCGCGACCGTCCAGCATGGACTGCCTGCCGGCTTACTGCCCCGCTCACTACACAGCCGGGGCGGCTATCTGGCGTTCCTTGGCCGCATCTCACCGGAAAAGCGTGCCGACCGCGCCATTCGCATCGCGCGTTCCGTCGGGCTGCCGTTGAAAATCGCAGCGAAAGTGGAC
>CAUJKI010000405.1 GCA_963205015.1 Pseudomonadota bacterium | reverse complement strand
CGCCGTCGCCGGAGAGGCGCAGTTCTCGTGGCGCGCAGCACCAGAGGTGCCGGAGGACAGTCTGGACGGGTTCGAGCTCAAGGCCGGTCAATGGATCGGCCTGCTTCGCTGGCTGCGTGAGCAGCAGGACAGTCGGGCGAGCGTGCTCAAGCGCGCCCTGCGCCTGTCGGCGCAGTCCTCATTCGAAGATGCCCAGGAGCGCGCCGAGAGTCTGGTGGCCGAACTCGACCTCGGCGTGATTCCGGCCGAGACGTTGATCGACAAGATCGAGCGCGAGCTCGACATTCCGGTGCTGTTCGTGGATACGGTGGAAGCTGACGACGACAAGTCCATCTCGGGCGCGACCTGCCATCTCGAAGAGATGGGTGTCATTCTGATCAACCGGAATGAAACCGAGGCGCGCCGCGTCTACGACTTGGCGCACGAGCTGTTTCATGCGCTGACCTGGGATGCGATGAAACCCGACCACCGGGAATCGAATTCCATTGAGGAGCGCACCAAGGGGAAACGCATTGAGCAGTTGGCGAACAACTTTGCCGCTGCCCTGCTGATGCCGCGCGCTTCCTTGAACACACTGATCGATGGCAATCGCCAGGGCGACATCACCCACCTGTGTGAAGTCGCTGCGCTGCTGCGCGTCGCGCCGGTGGCGCTGGCATGGCGATTGTTCAACCTCAAGCTCATCGGTGACGACACCCGTCGCGCGCTCTCCCAAGAGAAGCAGCGACCATCGGTGTCGGGCCCACCCAAACGGTTCTCCGCGACCTTCGTGCGCATGCTGCATGAGGCGCTGGAAAACGGGCGGCTGTCGGCTCGCAAGGCCGCGAAAGCCATGGGGCTGGGACTAGGCGGTCTGACTGAGTTGTTCGCTCAGTACGATCTCCCCGCACCGTTCGAGCTTTGAGGTGCGGACCGTATGCCGAAAATCCGGGTCTATGCTGACACCAATGTCATCCTCGAATCCTTCCGCACCGGCTGCTGGACCGCGATCAGCAGCCATTTCGCCATCGAGACCGTCCAGAAATGCGTCGAGGAAACGCTGACTGGCAACCCCGGTGATCCTCGCCATATCACTGTTCCTCCCGCCGACCTGAAGGCCGGTCTCGCGGGAGAACATCCGGTGACGCGCAAGGAGCTTGTGTCGCTGGTGCTCGCCCATCCTCCCTGCAGTACGCTCGACGACGGTGAGAAGCATCTCCTCGCGTGGCTGCTCGCCAACAAACTGCTGCCCTCTGCAGTCATCGTCGTCACCACGGCCGACAAGGCGGCATTGGTGGCATCTCACGGCCTCGGCTGGCTTGACTGTGCGGTGTCGTTGGAGGATTTGGCACGGAAGGCCGGTGTCGGCCGCCCCAATCTCGATGCCCTGGCCTTGCAGTACCGCGAGGACTGGCTGTCGAGCATCAAGACCAAGATTCGGATGGGGATCATCCCGTGATTGTCGTAACGCTGGCGGCGTTGCCACTTCATGGGAGGCAGGCCACACGGCATTGTTCAAGGAGTGATAAGTGGCCAAGAAGTCCCTCAAGAACAGCAAACACCTCGTCGAACTGATCGGATCGGCAACGTTGCCCGCCGTTGCTCTGCTTTCCAGAGTCGACAAATTCGCCTTCCTCGGCGTACTGGATGCATCGAAACCCGAGGACGTCGCCCGATCAACATTGATCGATGCCCTGTCGTCCGTCAAACCGGAAGCCATAGCTATCGCCGATGAGGAAGCCGTGCGCCTGTTGCAACTGGCGCGTTTCCGTACCGAGGAAATGCTCGAACACGCTTACACTGCCATCGAGTTCGAGGGGCACGCCGAGATCGATACGTTTGACCGCACGTCCGATGCGATGACCCGGTTGATCTGGGTGAGGGCCAAGGCGCCAAAAGTCTTCGACCAGATCGAAACCATCTACCTCACCCATCACTTCCACGGGCACAAGAAGTTCATGGGCTTCAGCGTTCGGGATGGCGATGGACGTGATTTTGTCTGGACTGAGGAGGTCGCGCAGAAGCTCCACGAGGGCGTGGGTGAGATTCTGGAGTTGGACGAGGAAGCCAAGGCGAGCTGCGAAATCATTCACTTCGAAATGGAAGATGGCGACGAAGCCGGCAAACGCCGGCTTCACTATCTGGTCGTCTATCACCCCGGCAAGATGCGCACGTTGCGCCAGATGAAGGATCGGCGGCGCGACCTGCTGCTCTACATCCCGGCGCTGGAAGCAACTCTGGTCTACGATCCCGCCGAGAATAAGGTCCATGTGCTTTCCGACCGGCAGAACACGGCGAAACGGCTGGCCGACCGGTTTTCATTGATTGGTTTCGACAAGCCGCTCTCGAAGCAACCCGTGGACGCGATCAGTTATGAGCTGGCCATGTTCAAGAACGCAGTCGATCTGAAGGCGGCCAAGGCGACCGGCGCAATAGTCGTGGATGCCTGGATCTCCTCGTTGAACGCAACCCTCGGCCATACCCGCCACAGCATCACTCTGGCGCTGGCCGGCAATGACGACATCTGGCGCGTGGCCAGCGACTATTTTGGCGAGCACAACCCGATCACGGCCTGCCGTTCCGTTCAGGAGGTGAAGCTGTCATTCGTCGTGCGCTTCGATGGCGAGACGGAAACACGCGCACTGGACATCACTGTCGGTCAGCGCGGTTCCTGCAATCTGCTTACCCTTCCCGATCCCCGGCTGCGCAAGTGTGGCGAGGACATCCTGACATCGCTCGGCGTGATGAAGCGTGTCGAACCGGCAAAGGTCGGCGCAGACATCGCGCTGTTCCGAGCCGAATTGAAACTGCTCGATCTGGCCGCGGACGAAATCGATGGCCATCTGCTCGCCACGCTGCAATTGCCCACCGCCGATCTCGTCAGCAAGGGCCTGCTGAAGAAGAAGACCCCGGGCGACTACATCTCGGTGCCCGTGGAGGACGACGGCGGCCAATCCGGCTTCCGTCGCCTCAAGGTGCAGTCGAACAGCACCAGCACCTGGGCGCAGGACGAGCTGACGGGTGAGCGCTTCGATCTCGCTGAAGGCGACCTCTGCCGGTACGCGGTCGACAAATCGTATTTGCGCGAGCGGCTCGATTTGCTGCTCAAGGAACAACTGGTCGACAAACCCATCAGCCCCGACGAACAAGAACCATTCGTTCTCGGCAACTACCGCATGGGCGACCAGCGTCTTCCTGTGGCACTGGTGTCGCGCCTGTGGGAGCCCAAGCACGCAGACAAAATGGATACAGAGCTCCGGCAATCCAACCTGGGCTTGACCATTGTCCTGACCACAACAGCCGATTCCCATCGTCGATTCCTCGGGCCGGGCATCGTGGTGCCTGTGGATGCTCTGCTCGTCGAGGGTGATGGCGGGGTCAGGCTTGATCTCTCGCGCGTGGAGGGTGAAGTGCGCCGCCGGCAGAACGCAGCGGCGGCCACCAATACGCCGCGCCTGATCAAGGAAGACGCGCACAATGCCCTGCTGGTCGGCCCGTGGCCAGATCCGTGGCCGCTTACGCAGAAACGATGGATCGACGTTATCGAGGTTCTCGTGGAGGCTTGGACGTCGCAGAAGAAGAAGTGCACGAAACAGCAACTGGAGAATGCGGCAGACATGACCATCCGCGCGATGAGCGAGTTTTTCCGTGGCGCACCCGAGTGGAAGAACTACATCCGCGGTGCCGACGGCAACAGCAAGCCCCGTCTGTGGGAACTCAACATCGGCGCGCCCGACTATCCGACCGAATCGGACACCGTCAAGGGCACCGTTGACCGCGCCCAAACACATGCCGAGGAGCCGGAAACCGCGTAGGAATCAAGGCTGTGTAACTCCTGCGTAATTTCTGCGGGAAGACTGCGAAATACCGCAGTCCGGTATGCGAGGAAATAGGAGCACTTCAACAAAAGGAGTGCTCCAAATGCCAAACCAAGTCCCATTTGTTCAATCCGGCCGGAAAGCTATCCGGCCCCTCCCGGACGGTGCCACGCGCATCGCCCTTGACGAGAACGAACTCGCCGCCCGCTGGGGGCTCTCCGTCAAGACCCTGCGCCGCTGGCGGCAGGAACAGCTCGGCCCCATCTTCTGCAAGCTCGGGGCGCGTGTCACCTACCTGATCTCCGAAGTCGAAGCCTTTGAGCGGCGCGTCTCGCGCCACTCGACATTCGCTCGGGCGTACCAGTGAGGAGGGCGGCCATGAGTGATTTGACCATCTTCCCCGCCGACATCGCCGAGATGTCCTTGAGCCGACTGGCCGCGCTGCCGCCCGAGCAGAAGGCCGAGATCGATCGTAACCTGGACGAAGCCATCGACTGGCTCAAGAAGGCGCGCAGCAAGTTCAGTGCAGCTCTCGACGCGTGTTACGGCGAGCAGGCCCGCACTCAGTTGCTCGCCGAGGGGCGCGACACCGGCACCACCCACATCCGTGACGGCGAGATCGACGTCACGGTCGAGATCGGCAAGGACGTCAAGTACGACATCGACGGCCTGAGCAGCCTGGTCGCGAAGATTGAGGCCACCGGCGGCGATCCGCGCGAGTACGTCGAGGTGAAGTACTCGGTGTCCGAGCGCAAGTTCCAGGCTTGGCCCCAGGCACTGCGCGAACCCTTCGAGCGGCTGCGCACAGTCACGCCGAAGGCGCCCAAGTTCACGCTGCGCCGCATCGAAGGGGGTGCGGCATGAACGCGCTGACCGTCTTCCGGTTTGAATCGCAGCCCGTGCGTATCGTGCGCGACGAGCATGGCGAACCCTGGTTCGTGGCCGTCGATGTCTGCGCCGCCTTGGCAATCGGCAATCCCTCCGACGCAGTCAGGCGCTTGGACGACGACGAGAAAATGACCCTCGACACTACCGAGGGTCATTCTGGCCAGCGCGGCGGCGCGCAGACCCTTAACGTGGTGAGCGAACCGGGGCTCTACAGCCTGATCCTCACCAGCCGCAAGCAGGAGGCCAAGCGCTTCAAGCGCTGGGTCACCCATGAGGTGCTTCCGCAGATCCGCAAGACAGGCGCCTATGCGGTGGATGCCACCCAAGCGGCACTGCCGGCACCGACCCAGGACCGAGTGTCCTCCATCTTGCTGATCGGCGAGGCGGTGGCCAGGGTGCCCGGCGTCAAGGCCGGCATCGCGATGGCCGCGACGTTGACCTGCATCCACGAGAACACCGGCCTCGCCATTGAGACGCTGCGTCGCATCTTGCCCGTGGCCGAAGCGCCCATCTGCTCCCTCAACGCCACCCAGCTCGGAAAGCTGCTGGGGCTTTCCGCCAAGGCCACCAATCTGGGCCTTGCCGGACACGGCTTGCAGTTCCGCAATGCCCGCGACGAGTGGGAACTGACCGAGGCCGGTGAGCAGTGGGCCGAGGCCATGCCGTTCTCCCGCAACGGTCATTCCGGCTACCAGATTCTCTGGCGGCCGGAGGTGGCTCACCTGCTGAAGGAGGCCGCGTAATGCCTCTACCCATCGTAACCGCCGACGAGCGGATGCGCGAGCGGCACAGCGCCAAGGTCGGTCTGGTGGGGTTCCCTGGTGTGGGGAAGACCACCCAGCTCAAGACCCTGCCGGCGGAATCCACGCTATTCGTTGACCTCGAGGCCGGCGATCTCTCTGTGCGTGACTGGCCGGGCGACACCGTCCGCCCGCGGACGTGGCAGGAATTCCGCGACCTCGTGGTCTTCCTCGCCGGCCCGTTGCCGACCGCCACAGCCGACCAGGCGTTCTCGCAGGCGCACTTCGACCACGTATGCACGAAGTATGGCGATCCG
>CAUJKI010000404.1 GCA_963205015.1 Pseudomonadota bacterium | reverse complement strand
CTGCTTAAGGAGCCGCTTTCGGAAACCGATGGCGCTCAAATCTGCCTCGAACAGGAGGACGCCTGACTATGAGTTCGCTCGATACCGCTCCCGAACTTGATGTCACGCAGTGGTTCAACACGCCCGAGCCAATGACGCTCGGTGCTCTGCGCGGCAAGGTCGTCCTGCTGCATGCCTTCCAGATGCTGTGCCCGGGCTGCGTGCGCTCCGGCATTCCCCAAGCCCAGCGGATCGCGGCGATCTTCCCGGCGAGCGAAGTGGCCGTCATCGGCATTCACACGGTCTTCGAACATCACGAAGCGATGACGCCGGTGGCGCTCGCCGCTTTCATCCACGAATATCGCCTGACGTTTCCGGTCGCGGTCGACCGCCCGGCTGGCGATGGACCGATACCCAGCACCATGGCGGCGTATGGCATGCGCGGAACGCCGAGCCTTGTCCTCATCGACCGTGCTGGCAGGGTGCGCCGCCATTCCTTCGGCGCAGAAGACGATCTGAAAGTGGGCGCGGAAATCGGTTTGCTGATGGCCGAGCCCATGTAGCATTCGATCGAGCAGGTTGTTGGCGGAAGACGGTGCTGCGAGCTTGCGCGCCGCTGCGACGCTTTGAACCGTAGGGAGGGTGACAAGCGTCTGATAAGTGGTATTCTGAATGCCAGTTAAGAGAGGTGGAAAGCCATGGTCGACTTCATGCGGCCAGAGCCATCGGCGAGCACGGGCGCAAGCGACCGCTACCGCAGCCCGGCAATGCGGTTTCCGCTTCTCCGGTGACGATGCGATCCGACCCATGCCGGAGAGACCATAGCCGATGCGCATGACGCTTCACACCGATTATGCGCTGAGAATGCTGATCTAAGTGGCGATGCGACATGATCGCAGCTGCACCGTAAGCGATGTCGCGGAGGCATACGGGCTCTCGCGCAACCATCTTCTCAAGGTGGCGCTGATGCTGCGCAGGCTCGGCTTTATCGATACCGCGCGTGGCCGCAAGGGCGGCATCCGGCTGGCGAGAACGCCGGACAGCATCAATATCGGAACACTGGTCCGCTCGACCAAGGAGGACTTTTCGCTCGTGGACTGCATGCAGTCGGGCAATTGCGCCATTTCGCCGGCATGCCGCCTGAAAGGTATCTTCGGCGAGGCCCTGGACGCCTATCTGGCGGTGCTCGACAAATACACCCTGGCGGACATCACCCGCAACAGAAGAGCGCTGAGATCTCTTCTGGACATCGATCTGCACGCGGCATGAGGTCGAGAGATATGGTCAAGATTATATCCGGGCTGACGGTCACGGAACGGCAATATTCCCTTCTCACCCTCTTCGTGCTGGCCATCATCGGCCTGACCATGGCGGCAGGCGGCCGCGGTGATCCGCTCGGGGTGCACGGCTTCATCGTGCTCGCCTTCAGCCTCGCCCTCGCCTTCGCGGTGATGACGGGATATTACGAGCCGGAGCCCGACGAGAGCAGACTTTCCCGCTACTATGACGATCCCACCCGCGCCGGCATCGTGCTGGCGATGGGCTGGGCGGTCGTCGGCATGTTCGTTGGCGTCTGGGTGGCGGCGCTGCTGGCATGGCCGGAACTGACTTTCGTCGATCAGGCATGGGCGAGCTTCGGCCGTCTCCGTCCGGTGCATACGAGCGGCGTCATCTTCGGCTTCGGCGGCAATGCGCTGATCGCCACGTCCTTTCATGTGCTCCAGCGTACCTCGCGGGCGCGTCTTCCCGACCAGTTCAGCCCGTGGTTCGTGCTGATCGGCTACAATCTGTTCTGCGTGCTGGCGGCCTCGGGCTATCTGCTCGGCATAACCCAGTCGAAGGAATATGCCGAACCCGAATGGTATGCCGACATCCTCCTGGTCGTCGTCTGGGTCGTCTACTTCCTGACCTATATCCGCACGCTGCTGCGGCGCAAGGAACCGCATATCTACGTCGCCAACTGGTATTACATGGCGTTCATCCTGGTCGTGGCGGTGCTGCATATCGTCAACAACCTGGCGCTGCCGATCTCGTTTGGACAGGCCAAGAGCTACATCGTGTGGTCGGGCGTTCAGGATGCGATGGTGCAATGGTGGTATGGCCACAACGCCGTCGCCTTCTTCCTGACCGCCGGCTTCCTCGGCATGATGTATTATTACCTGCCCAAGCGCGCGGAGCGGCCGATCTTCTCCTACCGGCTCTCCATCATCAGCTTCTGGGGCATCACCTGCATGTATATGTGGGCGGGCTCGCACCATCTGCACTACACGGCCCTGCCGCAATGGGTGCAGACGCTCGGCATGACCTTCTCGGTCGTGCTGCTGGTGCCGTCCTGGGCATCGGCCGGCAATGCACTCGCCACGCTCAACGGCGCCTGGCACAAGGTGCGCGACGACGCGACGCTGCGCTTCATGATGGTCGCCGCCGTCTTCTACGGACTTTCCACCTTCGAAGGCTCGTTCATGGCCATTCGCCCGGTCAACTCTTTGTCGCACTACACCGACTGGACCGTTGGCCACGTCCATGCGGGTGCGCTCGGCTGGGTGGCGATGATCACCTTCGGGTCGATCTATGCGCTGGTGCCGTGGATGTGGAAGCGCGAGGCGATGTATTCGCCCAAGCTCATCGAGGTGCACTTCTGGCTCGCCCTGTCGGGCACCATCGTCTACG
>CAUJKI010000403.1 GCA_963205015.1 Pseudomonadota bacterium | reverse complement strand
TGGCGGTCATCTTAGCGGGCGCGATTGCGGCCCGGCACCATGGTTGCGGCATCCAGGCGGGCCGAGTATGAGTACGCCCGCATCGCGTCGCCCACGGCACCCATCGCTGCCCCGAGAGGGCGCGAGCGCTGGCCGGCGGGCGATCCGACTGCCGCGGCACTTAACTTAATCGCTGGGGCACCGCCGGACAACCTGCGGCTGTCGAAAGAACGATCTGCACCGGGAGAGCCATGACGACGGTCGTGATGAAGTTCGGGGGCACGTCGGTCGCCAATGTCGAGCGCATCCGGAACGTGGCTCAGCACGTCAAGCGCGAGGTCGACGCCGGCAACCGCGTCGCCGTCGTCGTCTCGGCCATGGCGGGGACAACCAACCAGCTTGTCGGGTGGGTTCGCGAGACGGCGCTGCTGCACGATGCGCGCGAATACGACGCGATCGTGGCTTCGGGCGAGAACATCACCGCCGGCCTCCTCGCTATTGCGCTGCAGTCGATCGGTATCCAGGCGCGCTCCTGGCAGGGCTGGCAGATTCCGATCCTGACGGACGCCGCCCACGGCTCGGCCCGCATCATCGACGTCCCGGGCGAGAAGCTGCGCGAGCGGCTCGATTCCGGCGAGGTCGCCGTTGTCACCGGCTTCCAGGGTGTAGAGCCGATCCGCAACCGCATCGCCACCCTCGGGCGAGGCGGCTCCGACACGAGCGCGGTCGCGCTCGCTGTTGCCTTGCACGCCGACCTTTGCGACATCTACACGGACGTGGACGGCGTCTACACGACGGACCCGCGCGTGGTGCCCAAGGCGCGCCGTCTCTCGCGCATTTCCTATGAGGAGATGCTGGAGATGGCCTCGCTCGGATCCAAGGTGCTCCAGACCCGCTCGGTGGAGCTCGCCATGGTGCATCGGATGCGCACGCGTGTCCTATCGAGCTTCACGCCGCCGGACGAGATCCCGGCTGCCCACTCCGACACGTGGCACGAAACCGGCACGATCGTTTGCGACGAGGATGAAATCGTGGAACAGCAAGTCGTCAGCGGCATCGCCTTCTCACGCGACGAAGCCAAGATCACGCTACGCAAGATCTCCGACCGACCGGGCGTGGCCGCGGCGATCTTCGGGCCGCTTGCCGACGCCAACATCAACGTCGACATGATCGTGCAGAACCTGTCCACCGACGGGAAGAGCACGGACATGACCTTCACAGTGCTCCAGACGGACTTGGCACGCTCGCTCGAGGTCGTGAAGAGCGCCGCCCGCGACATCGGCCACTTCGACATCGAAAGCTCGGGCGATGTGGTCAAGGTTTCCGTCATCGGCATCGGCATGCGCAGCCATGCGGGCGTCGCCGCGCGCATGTTCAAGGCGCTCGCCGAGAAAGGCATCAACATCCAGGCGATCTCGACCTCGGAGATCAAGATCAGCGTCTTGATCGATCGCGCCTATTCCGAGCTTGCCGTGCGCACGCTCCATTCACTTTATGGGCTGGACGCCGAGTAGACGGCGGACAGGCCAACGCCAGGACCGGCAGGAGCCGTGCGCGGGCGGCCGTCCCGCAAGATCGAAAAGGGCAGCAAGCCCTGAACTTGGGTGATCCTGCCCGATCTTCGGGATCGCCGCCGAAGGCGAACGTCGCTTATTCTTGAGGCGCGAGACGTCGTCATTGTTGACAATGGGCCCGGTGGAGCAGGATCGGGCAGGAATGTCGCCTGAGGTGGTCCGGCGGGGCCGCGCACGGCGCAGCGTGGGAAGTGCAGGGCCGAAATGGCAAAGGCACCGTTCCAGGATGAGCACGGGCCGCCCGCCGAGCCGGGGCTGCGGATCATTCTGCGTCGCCTGCGCGAGATCATCGAGGAGCCGGGCGACGGCCAGAGCCGGCTCGACAAGATCGTGCGCCAGATCGCCGGCCTCATGGTGGCCGAGGTCTGCTCGATCTACCTGAAGCGCCAGGACGGCAGCCTCGAGCTCTTCGCCACCGAGGGCCTCAATCCGACCGCCGTCCACCGCACGTTCATGAAGCGCGGCGAGGGCCTCGTCGGGCGCTGCGCCGAGATGGCCGTGCCGATCAACGAGCCGGACGCGCAGAGCCACCCCGCCTTCTCCTACCGGCCGGAGACGGGAGAGGAGATCTATCACTCGTTCCTCGCCGTGCCGATCCTCAGAAGCGGCGACGTCCTTGGCGTGCTCACGGTCCAGAACAAGACGCCGCGCGAATACTCCGACGACGACGTGGAAATCCTCCAGACCACCGCCATGGTGCTCGCCGAGCAGCTCGTCTCGGCCGGCATTCCCGGCGCCAACATGGCCATCGAGTTCAGCCGGCGCGTCGGGCACGTGGTCACCGGCCAGTCGATCTCCGAGGGCATCGCACTCGGCCATGCCGTGCTGCACCAGCCGCGCGTCGTCGTCACGCGGCTCACCGCCGACGACCCCAATGCCGAGCTGCTGCGCCTCGAGACGGCGATTGCCGAGCTCAAGGCCACTGTCGATGAGATGATCGGTGCCGGCGATCTCGCGCGGGAGGGCGAGCACAAGGACATCCTCGAA
>CAUJKI010000402.1 GCA_963205015.1 Pseudomonadota bacterium | reverse complement strand
GACGGTCAATAGTGCTGCCCACAGCGGCGAGCTGACGCGCGCACTCGGCGCGTCGGATCTCGGCCAGGGCGGCCTCGCGATCGTCAATAGCGGCGAAGCACCTGTCTCAGCCGTCGTGTCCGTCACCGGATCGGCACTGACAGCCGAGCCCGCCGTGTCCAAGGGCTTCATGATCTCGCGCACGTATCACACGCTCGACGGCACACCCATTTCAGCGAACGACGCGCAGATGGCCGTTAAGCAGAACGATCGTGTCGTGGTCGTGCTGAAGATGGAAGGCCACCACACGGGCGGCCGTGTGCTGCTCGTCGATCGCCTGCCAGCAGGCTTTGAGATCGAGAACCCGCGCCTCGTCGACAGCGGTGATACGAAGAGCCTCGCGTGGGTGGGTGCGGCCGGCAAGCCGACGCACACCGAGTTCCGCGACGACCGCTTCGTCGCCGCATTCGACTACTTCGAGGGCGAGGACCGCAGCGGCGGAACCAAGCCTTCAGCGACGGTCGCCTACATCGTGCGCGCCGTCACGCCTGGCCGCTACGTCCACCCGGCAGCTTCCGTCGAGGACATGTACCGGCCAGACCTCCACGCACGCACGAATGCCGGCACACTGGTGGTTACTGCCGTCCAGTAAGGGGAACACTTCTCTCTTTCGTACGTTGGGGAGCACAAGGACGATGATCGCGGCGGGTTCGCCCGCCGCGGCAGCACGCACAGTGGTGCCTGTGGCGGAGCTCGATGGGTCTGCTCATAAGAGGACCCGGAGTCATCGTCGTTTCCGACGAGCGAAAGGAGAAAACCCCATGTCTTTGAGACTTGCGGGCGCAGGTACTGCTTTGGTCATTGCCGGCGCTCTCTTCACGAGTGCTGAGGCAGCTCCCGTCAGCGGCGGCGCGGCGACGAAGACCCTGATCGACCCACTTGCCATGGTCGAGAAGACGCAGGTGATCGTCTTCGGCGGCCGCCGGTGGTGCTACTATTGGGACGCGTGGAATGGTCCCGGCTGGTACTGGTGCGGCTATGGCTGGCGGCGCGGCTATGGCTGGGGCGGCGGCCCGGGCTGGCACGGCTGGCGTTATCAGAGCCGCGACTGGCACCGACGTAATCGCGGTTGGGATCGTGGTGGCGAACGGCGCCAGATCGATCGCGGGCGGCGTGGTCGCGATGTCCAGCGGTCGCCCGGCTCGGATCGCCGCAGCATCGATCGCCGTGGCGGCGGACGTGACGGTGTGAGAGGCCGCTCTGGTGGCCAGCCGAGCTTTGGCGGGCGCGGCGGTGGTCGCTCTGATGGCGGTCGCGGTGCCTCCAGTGGACGCAGTGGCGGCGGTGGTGCCGTCGGCCGTGGTGGAGGCGGCGGCGGCCGCGGTGGCGGCGGCGAACGTGGCGGTCGCAACTAGCGGCGCCCCGATTGCAGCTGGATGCACGAACACGACGACCGCTTCGGGAACCCGGAGCGGTCGTTTTCCTTTCGGCAATGCTCAGAAGCGCCGCTTGCGCTACTCGGCGGCGACTGCCGGGGCGTCCCGCGGCGCCAGCACGAAGCCCTCGTATCCCTTGGCCGCGACCTCGTCGCACTCCTGGCGATAGGTGCCAACCCCGCCGATGTACGGCATGAACACGCGCGGCTTGCCTTCCACATTGGCGCCCATGTACCAGGAGGCCGCCTTGACATAGAGCGTGCGGTGGCCGGCCTCGTTCACATGCTCTCCCCAGCTCACTTCCGAGTCGGGCGTCGGCTCGATCGTCTCGAGGCCGCTCGCGCGCATGTGCGCCAATGCATCGATCAACCAATCGACGTGCTGCTCGATGGACAAGATCATGTTGCTGAGCACGGATGGACTGCCCGGCCCGGTGATCATGAATAGATTAGGAAGACCCGCCACCATCAGGCCGAGATAGGTCTGCGGTCCGGCCGCCCACTTCTCGCGAAGAGCCATACCATCGCGGCCACGGATATCGATATTCATCAGCGTGCCGGTCATGGCGTCGAAGCCGGTTGCATAGACGATCGCGTCGAATGCGTACTCGCCGGCGCTCGTGCGCACGCCTTTCGGCGTGATAGCCTCGATGGGTGTCGCCTTCAGATCGACGAGCGTGACGTTGGGCCGGTTGTACGTCTCGAAGTAGTCCGTATCGACGCAGATGCGCTTCGTGCCGATCGGATAATCCTTCGGGCACAGGATCTCCGCGGTGACGGGATCCCTGACGATCTCGCGGATCTTCGAACGGACGAACTCGGAGGCGGTATCGTTCGACTCCTGATTGGTAATCAGGTCGTTGAACGCCGCCATGAAGGACGTGCCACCCGTGGCCCAGCGCTGCTCGTAGACGCGCCGGCGTTCCTCGTCGGACACGGCCATCGCCGAGATGTCGTTGATGCCGAAATTCGCGTCGCTCGCATCATAGAGAATGCCCGTGCGCATCGTACGCGCTTTGGCGCGGCGCCGATCGTAGTCCGATTTCCATGGCCCCTCGTAATCCGGTGTCATGGGACCGTTGCGCGAGGGGATCGAATAGTTGGGCGTGCGCTGGAAGATCGTGAGGTGCGCCGCCTGCTCCGCCATTACGGGAATGGCCTGGATGGCTGATGATCCAGTGCCGATCACGCCGACGCTCAGTCCGGTGAAATCGACGCCCTCGTGCGGCCAGTAGCCGGTGTGGTAGGTCGCGCCGCGATAGGAATCCCGTCCTTCGATCTCGGGCAGCTTGGCCGTCGAGAGGCAGCCCGTCGCCATCACGCAGAACTGGGCCGAGAATGTCTCGCCGCGGTCCGTCGAGATCGTCCAACGACGCGCCTTCTCGTCATAGTGCGCCGCCGTCACGCGCGTCTCGAGCTGGATATCGCGGCGCAGATCGAAGCGGTCGGCGACGTGGTTGGCGTACGCGAGGATTTCGGGCTGGCCGGCAAAGCGCTCGCTCCACGACCACTCCTGTTGCAGCTCCTTCGAGAACGAAAAGGAATACTGCATGCTTTCGACGTCGCAGCGGGCACCCGGATAGCGATTCCAGTACCATGTTCCGCCGACGCCGGTTGCCGCGTCGAGGATGCGTGCGCTGAGACCCAGCGATCGCAGGCGGTGCAGCATGTACATGCCGCCAAAACCGGCACCCACTATGATCACATCGTAGCTGGCTGCGCGGCCATCCCGCGTCTGCGGTATTCCTGTGCCCGACACGAGCGGCTCCCTTCCCTGCGGTGGCCCCGATCATAAAGCGCATTGCTGCGCATACGGAGTCTCAGCTTCAGGTGAGCGCGCAGCCGTCACAAAGTCAATACATGGTGGTGCAATCCCCTATGCGAGCGCTGTTGAAAGGCGGCCACTGAGCCCGCGAGAGCAACCGGCGCCGTCTTGATTGCGCCAGCGGAGAAGTGCATAGATTCCAGCCGGATGCCCGCCCTCCGGAGGTTCGACCATGCAGTTTCTCGCCTTGCTGATTGCGTTCGTCGCCTCGATAGGCCCCGCCCTCGCCCAGAGCTCCTGCACCAACATCGTGGATGGGAGCGACCCGTCCCGCATCTTCCATCTCGCGCGCGGCCACGGCTCCGCTGAGATCAGCACCGACAGCCGGGGCGACCCTAAGATCGACGGCCGCATGCACGGCGTGCGCTACCAGATCTATTTCTACGGCTGCAAGAACGGCGAGAAGTGCAGCTCCGTCCAGTTCCGCGCCGGGTTCACCCAGAACAACAAGCAGACCATCGAGCGCATGAACGAGTGGAACGTCTCGAAGCGCTTCGGCAAGGCGGCGATCGACAAGGATGGCGATGCGTCCATCGAGATGAACGTCAACCTCATCGGCGGCGTCTGCAATGCCAACTTCGACGAGACCGTCGGCTGGTGGTCAACGGTCCTCCGCGAGTTCCTCACCTTCATCAACTTCAAGACTTAGCCGCCGGCACGACGCCCGCGCTTGGCCCGGGTGCCGAAGAGCCGATCTATCCCGCGATCCGCGCGAGCCCGTTGTTGAGGATCACGACGTCGCGCTCGACGCAGCGTGAGCGGAAGGAGATTTCGGCTCCGTTGCGCCAGATCTCCATGCGGATTGTCTCGCCCGGATAGATAGGCGAGGAGAACCGCACCTGCATATGCTTGATACGGCTCGCATCGCCGCCACACGCGAGCTTGGCGAGTGCGCGGCCGGCGACTCCGAATGAGCACAGGCCGTGCAGGATCGGCGCGCGGAAGCCGGCCACCGCCGCCACCTTGGGGTCGGCGTGCAGCGGGTTCATGTCACCCGACAGCCGATAGATGAGCGCCTGGCGCGGCAGCGTCGGGATGTCGAGCGTGGCATCGGCTGCCTTCTCGGGAAGCGTATGCACAGCCGGCGTCGGCCCCGAGGGCCCGCCGAAGCCGCCGTCGCCGCGCAGGAAGCTCGTCGAAACGAGCGTCGCGATGTGCGTGCCGCTCTCCTTCGCGATGATGTCGCGCTCCGAGATCAACAGCGCGCCGCGATCCTTGCCCTTGTCGATGAGGCCGGTGATGCGCGAGCGGCCAATGAACGTGCCCGACGTCGGCACGGGAGCATGGATGGTGATCGCCTGCTCGCCATGCACGACCTTGCGCCAGTCGACGCCGAGGCCGCTGTCCTTGAGCCAGAAGCCTTGATAGCCGAGCACCGTGACCATGGTCGGCAGCGCCACGAGATCGTCCTCGTAAACGTAGCGCAGCTCGCTCTCGTCGAGCGGATCGCCGCCGCAACCGACGCCAAGCGCGTAGAGCATCGTGTCGCGCTTGCTGAACGTCTGGACAACGTCCTCGAACTTCCAGTTGCGCAGCCTTTCGGCGTCCATGGCCATGGGCAGTTTCCTCATTCATCCGGGCGTTGTTCGGCGCACAGTGCCATGCCCCCACCAAATCGGTCAAACGGGTGGCACCTTTCTGGGTCTTGATACCCGTCAAAGCGCCTCGACTTCGAACCCATCAACTGATCAAACATTAGGGGCAGGCGTTGCCCAGATCAGAAGGAGCAGCCCCATAGGACCGGACAGCCAAGCAGATCCTGCGTCGGGCGAGGCGGAGATCACCGCGTTTCTGGTCGATCCTGCCTCCTATCGGGATCGTGTGGACCGTGTCGAGGTGATCGAGACCCACGCCGCGCGCATCTTCCTTGCCGGCGAGGACGCCATCAAAATCAAAAAGCCTGTCCGCCTGCCCTATCTCGATTTCACCACGCTCGCGCGGCGAGAAGCGGCCCTGACGCGCGAGCTCGAGCTCAACCGGCCGGCCGCGCCTGAGATCTATCTCGGCTTCAAGCGCATCACGCGCGAGGACGATGGTCGACTTGCTTTCGACGGCAGCGGTGAGACGGTCGAGATCGCATTGCACATGCGCCGCTTCTCGCAGGACGATCTTCTGAGCCGCGCGGCCGATGACGGGCGCATCGACCGGACCATGGCAAAGGCTATCGCCGACATGGTGTTCGCTGCGCACGAAGCGGCGGCGGTCGCAACGAACGGCGATGGCATCGAGCGCTTCGAGAAGATCATCGCCGACATCGCGGCGGCCTGCCGCGACTGTGGCGACGCGGCCGTCGGCGCGCGCGGCGCAGAGTTTGCCTCGCTCTCTCGCACGCACCTCGATCGTGTGCGGCCGCTGCTCGCCGGTCGCGCGCGCGCAGGCTTCAGGCGGCGCTGCCATGGCGACCTCCATCTCGGCAATATCGTGTTGTGGCGTGGTGAGCCCGTTCCGTTCGATGCCCTGGAATTCGACGAGGAACTGGCGACGATCGACATTCTCTACGATCTTGCCTTCCTGTTGATGGATCTCGAGCACAGAGGCCTGCGCGCAGCCGCCAACGACGTGCTCAACCGCTATCTCTGGCGTGCCAATGCGGGTAACCTCCATGGCCTTGCCGCTCTGCCGCTTTTCCTGGCGCTCCGGGCCGGCGTCCGCGCCATGGTCGATCTGCATCGCATTGCCGGTGCGGACGCGGCGCTCCCCGCAGTGCTCGACGACGCGCGCCGCTACATCGGGCAGGCTGTTCGGTATCTCGTGCCGGCTCAGCCGTGCCTCGTCGCTGTCGGCGGCCTCTCGGGAAGCGGCAAGTCGACGCTCGCGGCGGCCCTCGCCCCTCGGATCGGTCTCGCCCCCGGCGCAGTGCACCTGCGTAGCGATCTCGAGCGCAAGCGGCTCTACGATGTCGGCGAGACGGAGCGACTCCCCGAGGAAGCCTATACCCGCTCCGTCACGGAGCAGGTGTATGCGACGCTGAATGACAAGGCCGCCACCGTCCTCACCACGGGCTATTCGGTGGTCGTCGATGCCGTGCACGCGGCACCCGCGGAGCGCGCGGCTGTTGCGCGTGTCGCCGAGACCACCCACGTGCCCTTCGTGGGCCTCTGGCTCGATGCACCTGCGCGCGTACTCAAGGATCGCGTCACGGCGCGCACGGGCGACGCCTCCGACGCCACTGCCGATGTGGTTGCACGGCAGCTCGGTTATGATCTCGGCGACATCACGTGGCATCGGCTCGACGCTGGCGGCACCTTCGAGGCAACGTGCGCGAAGGCCGTCGCGCTCATCGAAACGCTTAGCGCAGCAGGCGCAGAGGAGCCCCAAGCATGACCATGCGCAATCTCGATGCGCTGCTGGAGCCGCGATCCGTCGCGCTCATCGGCGCGAGCCCGCGACCCGGCTCCATCGGCAACACGGTCACGCGCAACCTGCTCAGCGGGGGCTTCAAAGGCCCCATCTATCTCGTCAATCCGAAGCACGCGACCATCGAGGGCCACGCCTGTCACCCGACGATCGGCGCACTTCCAGAGGCGCCCGACGTGGCCGTGATCGCAACGCCGCCAGCCACTGTTCCCGGGATTGTCGGAGAGCTCGCGGCCCGCGGCACACGCGCGGCGATCGTCATCACGGCCGGGCTCAGCGAGGCGCAGAAGATAGCGGCCCTCCAAGCCGGACGCGAGAAGACCTTTCGCGTTCTCGGGCCGAACAACATCGGCCTCATCGTGCCGCATCTAGGATTCAACGCCAGCTTCTCGCACCGCGCACCGGACGTTGGCGCGCTTGCGCTGCTCTCCCAGTCCGGCGCCCTCGTGACTGCCATCATCGACTGGGCGGCTGCGCGCGGCATCGGCTTCTCCCACGTCGTCTCGCTCGGCGACATGAGCGACGTCGATTTCGGCGACATGCTCGACTATCTCGCAGGCGATACGCGGAGCAAGGCCATTCTCCTCCATATGGAGGCAGCCACGAACGCGCAGAAGTTCATGTCTGCCGCGCGGCGCGCCGCGCGCGTCAAACCGGTGGTCGTCGTCAAGTCCGGGCGCCACGCGGCTTCCGCGGCGGCAGCGGCCTCCCACACCGGGCGCCTCGCCGGCGCAGACAGCGCCTACGAAGCAGCCTTCCGCCGCGCCGGCGTGCTGCGCGTCACGGATCTCGACGAACTGTTCGAGGCCGCCGAAACGCTGACACGCGTCCCGCGCCTCGCAAGCGAACAGCTCATGATCCTGACGAATGGCGGCGGCGCGGGTGTGCTTGCGGCCGACCGCCTCGCCGATTTCAACGGCGATCTCGCTCCGCTCTCTGCATCGACACGTGAAAAGCTCTCCGCAATCCTGCCTGCCAACTGGTCGAAGGCCAATCCCGTGGACATCATCGGCGATGCGAGTCCCGAGCGGTACAATGCCGCCTTCGATATCCTGCTCGACGATCCCGATCCCTCCGCCCTGCTCGTCATCAACTGCCCGACGGCTCTCGCCTCGAGCACCGACATTGCTGCCCGGCTCATCGAAACGCTCGCCAAGCGCCGCGCTGCCGGGAAGGCCGACAAGCCCGTGCTCACGAACTGGCTTGGAAATCCGGCCGCCGAGGAGGCCCGCCGCCTCTTCTCGGCCGCCCGCATCGCCACCTACGAGACACCGACCGCGGCCGCGCGCGGCTTCATGCAGCTCGTGCACTACACACGCGCCCAGACCGAGCTCATGCAGGCGCCGCCCGCCATGGATCGCCACGCGAAGATCGACCGGGCGAAGGCCCGCGCCATCATCGAGCGGGCGCTCCGCGACGGCACGACCATGCTCAACGAGGCGGACGGCAAGGACCTGATGGCCGCTTATGGCATTCCGATCGTACCGACGGAAGTCGCGAACGATACGACCGAGGTCCGCGTCATCGCCGAGCGCATCGTCGCTTCCAGCAATACGGCGGTGTTGAAAATCCTCTCTCCCGACGTGATCCACAAATCGGACGTCGGCGGCGTGCGCCTCAACATCGCGACCGCCGATGACGCCGTGCGCGAGGCCGAGCGCATGCTGGAGCGCGTCCGCGCGGCGGTGCCGAACGCACGCTCGTTGCGCTTTACGCTCTCACCCATGATCCGCCGCCCCGGCGCGCATGAGCTCATTCTCGGCATGAGTGTGGATGCCACCTTCGGCCCGCTTATTCTCTTCGGCGCCGGCGGCGTTGCCGTCGAGGCCGTCGCGGATACCGCGCTCGCCCTGCCGCCGCTCGATCTCGGGCTGGCCGACCGGCTCATGCGCCTGACGCACATCGACCGCCTGCTGCACGGCTATCGCGATCGCCCGCCAGCGGATCGCGCCGGCGTCGCGGCCGCACTCGTCCGCCTCTCCGAGCTGATCGCCGAGAATCCCGAGATCCGGGAGCTGGACATCAACCCGCTGCTTGCGGATGCCGATGGCGTGATCGCGCTCGATGCGCGCGTGGCCCTCAAGTCGGAGCAGGAGGAGCCGCGCGTGCCGATGGCCATCGCGCCCTACCCGGCCGACTGGGAAAGGCCGATCACTATCGGTGGCCTCGACGGCATTCTCCTGCGCCCCATCAAGCCCGAGGACGAGGCGCTCTATGAGGAATTCATGGCGCACGTCACCGAATACGACCGGCGCCTGCGCTTTCTCGCCCCGGTCAAGTCGCTGGCCTTCGGCTTCCTCGCCCGTCTCACCCAAATCGACTACGCGCGGGAGATGGCCTTCGTCGCCATCGACCAGCAGAGCGGGGCGCTGCTCGGTGTGGCACGTTACGGGGCCGATCCCGATCTTGCGCGCGCGGAATACGCCGTGCTCGTGCGGTCCGATCTCAAGGGCCGCGGCCTCGGCTGGGCGCTCATGAGCCATCTGATCGCGCACGCCCGATCCCGCGCCATTGGCGTCCTGCATGGCGACGTGCTCACCGAAAACACCACCATGCTCAAGATGTGCGCTGATCTCGGCTTCGAGATCAATGTCGTGCCGGATGACCCGACCATGCGGGAAGTCGTACTGCCGCTCGACAAGGGCGTACCAGTGGCGCAACCTCTTTGATCTCGCGCGCGCGCCGGCTTCAGGTCCTTACCCAATAGGCTCCGAATGCGTCGATGCGGATGATCGGGTCGGTGATGCCATGCGCCGTACGGTACTCGTCGATGGCCGTGCGGTGCGCCTCGAAGAGAAAGTAGTCGTCGGCGATCAGCGTACCGCCGCGCGAGAGCTTCGGATAGAGATTCACGATCCCGTCGCGCGTGCTCTCGTACATATCACCGTCGAGGCGCAGCACAGCGAGTTGCGCGACCGGAGCCGCCGGCAGCGTGTCCTTGAAGAGCCCCTCGAGAAATACGACCTGATCGTCGAGCAAGCCGTAGCGCGAGAAGTTCGCCTTCACCTCGTCGAGCGACACTGCGAAGTCCGCCCAGGTATGGAACTCCGCGCCCGCATCCGGCGCGACATCCTCCGATGGCGGCGGCAGGCCGGCAAAGCTGTCGGCGGCAATGACGCGGCGGCCTGCAATGCCGTAAGCCTTGAGCACGGCGCGCATCATCATGACGGCCCCGCCGCGCCACACACCCGTCTCCATGAAGTCGCCGGGAATGCCTGCTTGGATCACACGCTCGCATTCACTGCGCACGTTCTCCATGCGCTTGAGGCCGATCATCGACGGCGCAGCCGACGGCCAGTCCCAGCCTTGCTCGCGATATTCTTCATAGTAGGCGTCGACCTTCGAAGAAGGCAGGGGCGGATCGCGATTGAGCCGCCCGATGAGGCTGTCCCGGATGGCATCGAGATAGGCGGCGCGCAACCGCGCAATCTCGTTTTCAGCGAACAGAGACGGGACGGCTTCGGGCATTCGAGCGGGTCCTTGGCACGAGAGGAGGCGCCACAAGAAGTCTAGCAAACTGCGCGCAGGAATGCAGTGCCGCCCTCAGAGGTATGCCTCTACAGGCGCATCTTGTCTCCCAAAGCAAAACGCGAGCGCAGCCTTCTGCTGCACTCGCGCTTGCCGATCGCGAATTGATCGCGCCTGTTCTCAGAACCCGCCGAGCAGCATGTTCAGGCGCACGCTCACCGCGTGAATGGCATCAGGAGCGATGCGCACGTCGTAGGCGAAGGTGAAACCATCGGTGGCCAGGCTCCTGGTGCTGTGCGCCTCTGCGCCAAGATCCACATAGTTGTATTCGACGCCGATGGTCAGGTTGGCGCCCAATGCCTTCTCGAAGCCACCGCCGATCGTCCAGCCGCTGTGCCGCTCCTTAGTCGTCGCCAAGGCGCTCACGGTGCCGCAGCAGGCCGTCGGATCGAACGTGCGCACGGAGATGTCGCTCGCGGCGTACCCGCCCTTCACGTAGATGAGAAGGCCCGGATCGACCAAGTATCCGAGCCGGCCGGTCGCCAGAAAGAGCGATCCGAGTCTCGTCGTCACGCTCTCGTCGACATCGAAGGCCGGGAACTGCGTGTTCCTGCCGAAGAAGTCGCCATTGGAGAACGACACTTCCAAGCCGGCGACTATGCGATCAATCTGCACCTGGTAGCCAAGCTGGCCACCTAGGATGGCACCGTCGCGATCCTCGCTTCCGGTGCTGCCCGCCGGTCCCCCGAGGTCCGCTGGCCCGGTCAAATAGGTCAGGTCGCCTCCGCTCCAGGCCCAGCCCGCGTGCCCGCCCGCGTAGAAGCCGGACCACCGCGGTCCCGCACTCGGCTCAGCAGCCACAGCAGCCGCAGCTCCCAGGCTGACAGCAAGTGAGATCATGAGACAACGTGTTACCGCGCTATTGTAAAGCATTGTGGCCCCCGCCGCCCAAACCGAGGTCCGAATCACCTCGTCGACGCAGCGTTACACTCGCCCGCAAAGCCGACATCTCTTTCCTAGAAGTCAGAATGGAGAGTGTTTGCTTGTTTTGGCGAAGTGTTGCGCACGAAGCATCAAGTATGGGAAGTAATAGCACGTTCAGATTGGCGCGCACAATTTCCGCTCTACTTTGACGCGTAATGTCGCCAAGCGCCGACCCGGCGAGATTTCGTTGACGTCACGCGGTTGAGTGAAGGCAAAGACCTGATAGCCTCGGCCGCGCCGTACTGCGTTCGCCGCTCCTCCAATCCAAGGTCGACATGCCCCAGATCACTGAGATCGCCTCCGGACTGCGCTTTCCCGAAGGCCCAATTGCCATGCCCGATGGCTCCGTCCTGCTCGTCGAGATCGAGCGCGGGACGCTCTCCCGCGTGGACCCGGGTGGGCGCGTCGAGGTCGTCGCCGAAACAGGGGGCGGCCCCAATGGTGCGGCCATAGGCCCGGACGGGGCCTGCTACATCTGCAACAATGGCGGCTTCGCGTGGGTGCGCGGCGAGGGCACGCTGCGGCCGCACATGCAGCCCGAGGACTATAAAGGCGGGCGTATCGAGCGCGTCGACCTCGCGAC
>CAUJKI010000401.1 GCA_963205015.1 Pseudomonadota bacterium | reverse complement strand
GGGGCGGCGACAATACAAACGTCGGCGTATGCCGCCCTCTGGCCGCATCTCCCCTCGCCCTCCATTGCGTGCGGCCGGCGCGTGAGCGCGCCGTGCCTGCGGCACCAAGCCGAAGGCTTGGACCACACGCAATGGAGGGCGAGGTGTGCGAGGGCGCGTCAGGACGAAGAGTACTTCGCCTTGATCGCGGCGACGATAGGCGCCATGCGGCTGCCGAGCGAACCCTTGACCATTACGACGTCGCCGGGCCGCAATGTATCGACGACGTGCGGAATGAGCGCGGCGGAGTCGGGTGCCCAGGTGCCGCGCTTCTCCGGAGCGAGCGTCTCGAACAGCTTGCGCATGTGTGGGCCGCAGCACAGAACCACATCAACCGAGGCAGCATCGATCGCATCAGCGAGGCCGAGGTGGTAGGCCTGGGAGCCCACGCCCAGCTCCAGCATATCGCCGAGCACGGCGATGCGGCGCGGGTAGTTCTCGCGCGAGACGGCGCCGAGGACAGCAATCGCGGCATGCATCGAGGCTGGGTTAGCGTTGTAGCCTTCATCGATAAGAAGGATCGCGTGATCGGCGGTCTTCAGCAGCATGCGCGCGCCACGGCCGACCGGCGGCGTGATGCCGGCAAGCGGTGCCGTCGAAGGACCGAGGGGCAGGTGCAGCGCGTCAAGGGTAGCGACGACGGCAAGCGAGTTGACGGCGATGTGGGCGCCGACGGTGCCGATGCGATAGCGGAGCGCATGACCCGCAATCTCGGCGACGATGTCGCTGCCCGTGTCGCCGAGCGCGATGTCGCGCGCGACGATCGTCGCATCCGTCGTCGTACCGAACGAGACGATACGGGCGCCGCACGCCTGTGCTGCCGCGGCGAGCGTTGCGAAATGGCGGCTGTCACGCGGCAGCACGGCGACGCCGCCGGGTTCGAGACCTTCGAAGATTTCCGCTTTGGCTTTAGCGACGCCCGCTTCGCCATCGGCAAAGTTGCCCACATGCACAGGCAGCACATTCGTGATGACCGCGATGTGCGGGCGCGCCATACGGGTGAGCGGAGTTATTTCGCCCGCGTGATTCATGCCGATCTCGATGACGGCGAAATCGACGTCCGCCGGCATGCGCGCGAGCGTCAGCGGGACGCCCCAGTGATTGTTGAAGGACTTCTCCGGCGCGTGCACCTTGCCAGCGGTCGCAAGGCAAGCGCGCAGCATCTCCTTGGTGCCGGTCTTGCCGGCACTGCCGGTGACCGCGACGACGCGCGCCTCAGGCCGGAGCCGCGCACGTGCCGCAACGGCAATGCGTCCGAGCGCACGGAGCGGATCGTCTACACGGATGAGCGGTCCTGCGCCCGGCGGTGCCTCGAAGTCATGGCGCACGAGCGCCGTCGCCGCGCCCGCAGCGAACGCCGCGCCGACGAACTCGTGCCCGTCACGCTGATCGGTGAGCGCGACGAAGACCTCACCGGGCGCGAGCGAACGCGTGTCGATGGAAAAGCCTGTGATCTCGCTCGAAGGTGTACCCTCGGCCGTGCCTTCAGCCGCCGCAACAAAGGCATCCCATGACCAGAGCGGCGCGCGGTCAGCCATGAAGGTGCTTCCTGATCTCATCGTGGTCGCTAAAGGGCAACGTGACGCTACCGACGATCTGACCAGTTTCATGGCCCTTGCCGGCAACCAGCAGAACGTCACCGGCGCCGAGCATCGTCATGCCTGCCGCAATGGCCGCACCGCGATCGCCGATCTCGCGCGCCCCGACAGCGCCACGCAGCATCTCGGCGCGGATGGTGGCGGGCTCCTCGCTCCGCGGGTTGTCGTCGGTAATGATCACGACGTCGGCGCGATCGACCGCGATGCGGCCCATGATCGGACGCTTGCCGCGGTCGCGATCGCCACCGCAGCCAACGATGCAGATGAGCCTGCCCGTCGCGAAGGGGCGCAGGGCATCGAGCGCCGCCGCAAGCGCCTCGGGCTTGTGCGCATAATCGACGACTGCGAGCCCGCCCCTGTGCTCGGCCACGATCTCGAGGCGACCGGCAACGCCCGAGAGTTTCTCCAGCGTACCGAGCACCGCATCAGCGATCTCCCCGGACGCGAGGGCGAGGCCTGCGGCGACGAGCGCGTTCTCGACCTGGTAGCTGCCGAGCAGCGGAAATTTCAGCGCGTGCGTGCGGCCCTCGGCATGGACGGTAACGCGCTGCGCAAAGCCGTCGCGCTCGAGCCCGGTGAGTTGCAGCGTGTCGCCGCCAAAGCCGGTTGTGATGAGCGGCACGCCGCGCCGCCGCACGGTATCGATCACGCGCACGGCTTCGGCGCCGTCCGCATTCACGACGGCCGTACCGTCGGCGGGCAGCAGCTCCGTGAAGAGGCGCAGTTTGGCGGCGAGATAAGCATCGAGCGTCGGATGATAGTCGAGATGATCGCGGCCAAGGTTGGTGTAGGCCGCGGCCGAGATACGCACGCCGTCGAGGCGGTGCTGATCGAGACCATGCGAGGAGGCTTCGAAGGCGACATGCGTGATGCCGTCGCGCGCGAGTCCATCGAGCGTCGCGTGCAGGCTCACGGGATCGGGCGTCGTCAGCGAGCCGTAGACAGCGCCATCGGGACGCACGAGACCGATCGTCCCGACCGAAGCAGCCTGCCGGCCGAGGGCGCTCAGGATCTGGCGCGTGAAGTCCGCGGCCGACGTCTTGCCGCTCGTCCCGGTGATCGCGAGCATGTGCGCGGGTTGGCGCGGATGAAAGCGCGCCGCCATCAGGGCCAGCGCCCGGCGCGGCTCGCGCGCACGCACGATGGGCACATGCGGAGGCGCGTCGATGACCGCATTCTCCGCCGCAAGGATCGCCACGGCGCCCTTGGCCAGGGCATCGGCGACGAAGCGCGCGCCATCCGTGCGGCTGCCTGCCAGCGCCGCAAAGAGGAATCCGGGCTCGACCGCACGGCTGTCGGCCGTCAGGCTCGTGATGTCCACGGGGATCGAGGCCGCGGGCGCCGCCACCTCATCCGGCAGTAGATCAGAAAGCAGCATGACCCCGCCTCGCTGCGCAGTACGCCCCATGCGGGTTCTTAGGTCCATGCGTTGAGTGCGTCAAACGCGCGGCCGTCAGAAGACGTGGATCAAAGGACGGGAGGGCCGAAAAGCAAAGCGGAGCACCGGCCTGGCCGTGCTCCGCTGAAAGAATGGCGCGGGTACGCAATACCGGAAGCCCGACGCTGAGGGCATTCTGCCACGCAAGATGTTACGAATGTGCGAAGACGCCGCGCATAGTTAATCGCGGCGCGGCCTAAGTCGCCGCTCAGACACCGAGACGACCCTCGACCCAGCGGCGCAGCATCTGGTCGAGCCACGTGTGGACGCGCGGCGCGTGCATGAGATGCGCAGCCAGCTGCTCCTGACGCGAATGCGCGCCGCGCATGAGCAGGCGCACGGGATTCGAGCCCGACCAGCTATTGATCTGGGTGTGCATGATCTCGGGATGGAACTGAACGCCGAGCGCAGCGGGACCATACACGTAGGCCTGGTTCTCGAAGGCACCATCGGAAGTCGCCAGACGATCGGCACCGTGCGGAAGCTCGAAGCCCTCGCGGTGCCACTGATAGACACGCTCGGGAAGCTGGCCGAGAACGCGGCCCTGATCGAGCTGCTGCACGCGATGATAGCCGATCTCGACACGGCCGTGGTTGCAGCAATCGACGCGGGCACCGAGATGGCGGGCGAGCATCTGCGCCCCGAGGCAAATGCCGAGATAAGGCTTCTGCTCCTTGAGCGCGACGCCGATCCAGTCGACTTCCTGCTTGATGAAATCAAGATTGTCGTTGGCGCTCTGCGAGCCGCCGAAAATCACGGCGCCAGTATGCTGCGCCAGCGTCTCGGGCAAAGGATCGCCGACAAAAGGGCGGCGGATGTCGAGCGGATAGCCGTTCTCGCGGAACCACCGGCCGACATGCCCCGGACTGGCGCCCGGCATATGCAGGACGATGACGACCGGCTTCTTCTCGGGCGCAGTGGCGCGCGCAAGATCGATGCCGTGGCCATCGAGCGGCGCTTCGCGTGTCGGTATGGCGTCGAGCATCATCGCGTCATCGGCTTCGAGGGTAGAAGAGCGTGCCCTGGACCAGCACAGAAATTCTGTGCGGCATGAGTCGTAAAGATAGGGCGAAAATATTGTTCAGCAAACCGGGCACGACGACGCGTGCGCCCAAATTGTGGGCCGTGACTGCCCAAAGAGCGACGCGCTCGGGTGAAATCGAGGGGACGAGCCAGCGGTAAAGGTCGTTGTCGGCTCCCATCTTGGCATGGAAGCCGGTACGGACAGGACCGGGCGCGACGGCGGTAATGCGCACGCCGTCGCGCGCGACCTCGGCGGCCACGGCCTCGGAAAGCGAAAGCATACAAGCGCGGCTCGCATAGTAGGCCGCCTGATAGGGCCCCGGCGCGAAACCGCCGAGCGAGGCAAGGTTGATGATCCCGCCACGGCCCCGCGCCCGCATCCCCGGAAGCACGTGATGCATGAGCCGGGTCGGCGCGGCGGTATTGAGGGCAAGCAGCCGCTCGATGTCATCCAGTGCCAGATCGTGGAAGGCGCCGGAAAGGCCGATTCCGGCATTGTTGACCAGGAGGTCGCAGTGCGCGGCAACCGCCGCGAGTGCGGCATCGATGGCGGCGAGAGCGTTCGGCGCGGTCAGGTCCTGCGCCAGCACCTCGACGCGGACGGCGTGCGCCGCGCGGATCCCGTCCGCGAGGCGCGCCAGCGGCTCGGGCCGGCGCGCAATCAGAAGGAGGTCGCGCCCCTTCGCGGCATAGCGGCGCGCAAAGGCCCGGCCGATGCCCTCGGAGGCGCCCGTGATCACGACCATGGGCCGTGTCACTGATGCGCCGCCGTGAGCGCCGGTGCTCAATTCACGCGCTCGATCGCTACGGCCGTCGCCTCGCCGCCGCCGATGCAGAGCGACGCAACGCCTTTCGTCTCGCCGCGCTTCGCCATGGCATTGATGAGCGTGACGATGATGCGTGCGCCCGAGGCGCCGACTGGATGGCCGAGCGCGCAAGCGCCGCCATGGATGTTGACCTTGTCGTGCGGCAGGTCGAGGTCACGCATCGCCGCCATTGTTACAACGGCGAAGGCCTCGTTGATCTCGTAGAGTCCGACATCGCTGGCCTTCCAGCCGGCAGCTTCGAGCACCTTCTTCATGGCACCGATCGGCGCCGTGGTGAACCAGGCCGGCGCCTGGGCATGGCTCGCCTGCGCGACGATGCGGGCGAGCGGTTGCAGCTTCCGGCGCTTTGCCTCACTCTCCCGCATGAGGACGAGGGCGGCGCCGCCATCCGAGATCGAGCTCGAGTTGGCGGGCGTCACCGTTCCGCCGTCGCGGAAGGCGGGCTTGAGGCTCGGGATCTTGGACGGATCAGCCGTGAAGGGCTGCTCGTCGCGCGCAACCTCGGTCGTGCCCTTGCGCGACTTCACCGCAACGGGAACGATCTCGTTGGCGAAGGAGCCGTCCTCGTTGGCGGCCTTGGCGCGGCGCAGGCTTTCCACGGCAAAGGCGTCCTGCTGCTCGCGCGTGAATTGATAGTGCTGCGCGGTGTCCTCGGCATAGGTGCCCATGAGGCGGCCCTTGTCGTAGGCATCCTCGAGACCGTCGAGAAACATATGGTCATAGGCCTGCGTGTGGCCGAGACGCGCGCCGGAGCGCATCTTCGGGAGCAGGTAGGGCGTATTGGTCATGCTCTCGAGGCCGCCCGCGATGATCACGTCCTTCGGGCGCACATGCAGCGCCTCGTAGGCCATCATCACGGTCTTCATGCCCGAACCGCACATCTTGTTGACGGTCGTGCACGGCACGCTGTCGGGAAGTCCGCCGTAACGCGCAGCCTGGCGCGCCGGCGCCTGGCCCTGGCCGGCCGGCAGCACACAACCCATGAGCACCTCGGCAACCTCCTCCGCCGCGACGCCCGTACGTCCGAGCGCGGACCTGATCGCCGCCGCACCCAGCTCTGGCGCGGTCATCGCCTGAAGGCTGCCCTGGAAGCTGCCCATGGGCGTGCGCGCGCCCGCGACGATGACGACGGGATCGGATGTGTTGGCCATTGCGGCCTCCTTCTGGATGGGTGTTTGGCGATCGGCGCGCAGCATACACCCGGCGACCGAGGGTTCAATGGAACTTCCCCTCTCCCCGTGCTTACGGGGAGAGGGCCACGCCGGAGGCGTGCTTTCAGCACGACGTGAGGGGCGGGGGCAAACGCCAACGTCAGCGCAAGCGGCCGCCCCTCATCCCGACCTTCCCCCCGTGAAGGACGGGGAGAAGGGGACGATGTCACCGCATCCAGGGCGGGCGCAGGTAGCTCGCATTGGACCAGCCACGCATGCCGCGATAATTCACCGGGCACCATGAACCCGCGCAAGGCCCGCCGACAATTACGCCGCAAGCGTCGGGCGGAATGCCGCCGATCTCGCGGTGCTCGGCGCTCGGCCCGGAGCGGATGCGCAGCGTATCGCCAGGCCGCACACCCATGACGCAATGGCTGTCGCGCTCGGGCGCGGCGCCGGTCGTGGCGGGCGGTGCCGGTCGAGACGGTGGGGCGGGGGCAGCCTGACGGGTAGGCGGCGGCTCGGCGCGCTGTTTAGGGGCAGGCGCGGGCGCAGCACCACCCTCGTGTACTGTCACGAGGCGCGAGTCCACCCAGCCGCGCCGGCTGCCGAGCGCCACGTCGCACCAGCCGGAGACACATTTGCCGACGACCTCGACGCCGCAGGCTCCGGCCGGCAGGCTGCCGACGGGATTGTGCCGCGATGAGGGGCCGCCACGGAGCAGGACCGACTCCTTGCCGACGCACAGCGTCCTCGCATCCGCCGGACTGGCATCGACCATCGTGACGACAAGCGCCGCAGCCATTGCCAAAGGCAGCGACCAATTGCGCCAAGCTCGCATAGATCCGCTCTTCCCTGAAACTACCCGCTGCCATTAACCTAAGCGATGGCGCGCGGTCGCTACAAGGCCCCAACTCGTCAATGCGGCGGGCATCGACTAACCCTTCGCCTTCGCTCTCTTGGCAGCCTCCTCGGCCACCAGCTCCTTCTTGGAAAGTTTGCCGATCATGGTCTTCGGGAGCGCGGCGCGGATCTCGATCTGCGAGGGCAGTTCGATGCGCGAGAGCTTGGGCTCCAGATGCTTCTTCAGGTCCTCGACCGTCGTGCTGGCACCCGCCTTGAGCTTGACGAAGGCCTTTGGCGCCTCGCCGCGGTACTCGTCGGGAATACCGATGACCGTCACGTCCTCGACGGCCGGGTGCTCGTAGAGCGCTTCCTCGATCCGGCGCGGGTAAACATTGTAGCCCGAGCAGATGATGAGGTCCTTGATACGGTCGACGATGAAGAGGAAGCCTTCCTCGTCCATGACGGCCACGTCGCCGGTCCTGAGGTAGTCGCCGACGAACTGGTCGGCCGTCTCCTGCGGCTTTTTCCAGTAGCCCTTCATGACCTGGGGGCCCTTGACGCAGAGCTCGCCCTTCTCGCCGAGAGGCACTTCCTTGGTCGGGTCGTCGAGCGCGCGCAGCGAGACG
>CAUJKI010000400.1 GCA_963205015.1 Pseudomonadota bacterium | reverse complement strand
CCTTCGAGCATCCACGCCGGCAGCAGGTGTGCCGCACCGATAAGGCCCGCCTCATCGGGATCGTGCGCGATGAGTTCGAGATCGACGTCGAAATCCTCTGCCTTGAGCAGCGCACCGGCGCGACCGATCGCCAGCTCCCCGATCCGGCTCGCGCGAAAGCCACCGCCGAAGACGATGCATTCCGTCTCGGCCCAAGCCTTGTTCTTGAGAAAGCGGCGCAGCACCTTGAAGAGGGCCTGCGCATAGTCCTCGATCGCGCTGAGGACGATGCCGGCGGCTTCGACCGATCCGCTCGCCAGCAGGCCGTCGAGCTGCTTCTTGCTGATGTCGGCCGTCTTGGTGTCGCCGAGCGGGTCCTCGCCCGAGGCTGATTTGTGGTGCTGGCGCCATTCCTCGAGTGCCTCACGGAAAGCGTCGCGGCGGGCCCTGTCGCCGATGAAGCCATCGGCGTCCTCGAGCTCCAGGTTGTAGCTGTCGACCGTGACGCTCGGGAGAGTGGCGGCGCCGTGGGTCGGAAGCGTTGGACGTTCGGCGGTCTCGGCCATGAGGGTCTCGGCTTTTGGGGGAGAATGTCCGGGGCGCGGACCGGCCGCGCATTGCGCGTATTGAACGGCCGAATGGCTGTCCCGGTTCCCCGATCCGTCTCGGGGCCATGATCCTCTCGGACATCAGCCCTCATAGAGACCGGCTCACGGCGCCTCTTGCCCCCGCCCCCCTGGCGCGCCATAACCGGCCGGCTTCCACCACCAGGACCCATTTACGATGATCGAGCTCAAGCCCCGCGTCTTCTCCGGCATGCAGCCGACAGGCAGTTTGCACCTCGGCAACTATCTGGGCGCGCTCATCAACTGGGTGGCCATGCAGGAGACGCACGAGAGCATCTACTGCGTCGTCGACATGCACGCGATCACCGCCGACTGGCTGGAGCCCGAGGAGCTGCGCCAGGCGATCCGCCGCGCGGCGGCCGCTTACATCGCGAGCGGGATCGATCCGAAGAAGAGCATCCTCTTCAACCAGAGCCAGGTGCACGAGCACGCCGAGCTGGCGTGGATCTTCAATTGCGTCGCCCGCCTCGGCTGGTTGAACCGCATGACGCAGTTCAAGGAGAAGGCCGGCAAGGACCGCGAGAACGCGTCCGTCGGCTTGTATGCCTATCCGAACCTGATGGCCGCGGACATTCTCGTCTATCGCGGCACGCATGTGCCCGTCGGCGAGGACCAGAAGCAGCACCTCGAGCTTTCCCGCGACATCGCGCAGAAGTTCAACAACGACTGGCGCGAGGCGATCGTCGCGAAGGGCTACGCGGACGGGCTTTTCTTTCCGCAGCCAGAGCCCATAATTCTGGGGCCGGCAACGCGCGTCATGAGCCTTCGCGACGGCACGAAGAAGATGTCGAAGTCGGACCCCTCCGACCTCTCCCGCATCAACCTGACGGACGATGCCGACGCCATCGCGCGGAAGATCCAGCGGGCGAAGACAGACCCGGACGCTCTGCCATCCGAGCCCAAAGGTCTCGAGGGACGTCCTGAGGCCGACAACCTGACGGGCATCTACGCGGCTCTTACCGGCTCGACACAGGAGGCCGTGCTGAAGGAGTTCGGGGGCGGCCAGTTCTCGACATTCAAGAAGGCCCTTGCCGATGTGGCCGTGGCAAAGCTGGCGCCGATCACAAGCGAGATGACCCGGCTCTCTGCCGATCCGGCCGAGATCGACCGTATTCTGGCCGACGGCGCCCGCCGCGCGCGCGCGATCGCTCACCCGATCATGACCGAGGTCAAGGACATCGTCGGCTTCGTCCGTTCGTGATAGGATGAATTGAAACGAGCTGAAGCTGGGCGCGGGGCGACCGCGCGCCCGCAGAAACGGCAGGTCACCCCATGGCCAAACAGAGACGGGTCTTCGAGCAGGGGCACCACCGCAAGTTCCTGGTGGTGGTCGACGAGTCGCCGGAAGTCGAATCGGCGCTCTACTACGCGGCGTTGCGCATCTCGCACACGAGCGGGCGCCTGCTCCTCCTCTACATCATCGAGCCGCAGGAATATCAGCACTGGGCGGGCATCCGGCAGGTGCAGCTCGAGGAGGAGACCAACAAGGCCAAGGCCCTCTTCCGGCTCATGCGGCGCAAGCTCAACAACGCCGGTTTCGAAGCGCTTGAGCACGAGGAGGTCATCCTCGAAGGCAACAAGTCCGAGCAGATCGTGAAGCTCATCGAGGACGACGAGGACGTCGCGATTCTCGTTCTCGGAGCCTCCACCGATCCCAAGGGTCCGGGCCCCCTCGTCTCAGCGATCGGCTCGGGGCAAATGGCCGGCAACTTCGACGTGCCGATCACCATCGTCCCGGGGAACCTCTCGCTCGAGGATCTCAAGGCCTTCGCCTGACCCCCGCCGAGACCCAATCGGGCGCATTTCGCGCCTCCGCGACGGTTGATCCACTGGCTTTCCATTCCCAAATGGTTATCCAGAGAGTCGGGTTTGACGCGGCGCGCTCCCTAGACTAGAAACATTCCAAGTTTTTACGTCCCGCCGCCCCATCACGATGCCCATTCGAGCGCAGGGCCGCGCAGAGAAAGAGGACAGCCATGTTCATCCAGACAGAGCCGACCCCCAATCCGGCCACCCTGAAGTTCATTCCGGGCAAGTCCGTCCTCCCCGACGGCACCGCCGACTACCGTGACGTGGACGAGGCGGAGGGTTCGCCCCTCGCGCGGCGCCTGTTCGCAATCGATGGTGTGCGTGGCGTGTTCCTCGGCTCGGACTTCATCTCGGTGACCAAGGGTGACGGCGAGTGGCAGCACCTCAAGCCCGCGATCCTCGGCGCCATCATGGAGCACTATATGTCCGGCGCGCCGGTCATGGACGGCGGCGAGGACGGCGAGGCGCTGCCCGGCGGCGACTACGACGAGAAGGACGAGGAGACCGTCAAGGCCATCAAGGAGCTACTCGATACCCGCGTGCGCCCGGCAGTTGCGAACGACGGCGGCGATATCACGTTCCACGGCTTCCGCGAGGGCATCGTCTATCTGCACATGCGCGGCGCCTGTGCCGGCTGCCCGAGCTCGACCGCGACACTGCGCGGCGGCATCGAGCGTCTTCTGCAGCACTTCCTGCCCGAGGTGCAGGAAGTCCGGCCGGTCTGATTTCGCGCCGATGCCATGAACGAGAAAGCCCCCCGATCGGTGGGGCTTTTTTCATTTTTGCGACCCTGGCCTGCTGCTTCGCCGTCAGGGCGCGCAGCGCATCGGGCGGGGCGGCATCTCGCGCTCATCCATATCGTTCACGCAAATTGGAAGTGCACTTTTATCGCTCCACGCCCCATGATGCCACCCGACCTGCACCTGCCCTCAACAAGCATCCCGTACCGCCCCAGACGACCAAACACCCACAAGGAACCCATCATGGCCTCATCCCTCGACGCCGCCGCGCTCGACCAGCTCTTCCGCTCGGCCCGCACACACAACAAGTTCCTCGACAAGGAAGTGCCGGATGGCCTGCTCAAGCAGGTGGTCGAGCTGGCCCAGCTCGGGCCGACCAGCGCCAACTGTCAGCCGGCGCGCATCCTGTTCGTGAAGACGCCCGAGGCAAAAGAGCGGCTCAAGCCTTTCCTGTCCGAGGGCAACCGCGACAAGACAATAGCTGCGCCGGTCTGCGCGATCTTCGCTCACGACCTCGAGTTCTACGAGAACCTGCCGCGCACCTTTCCGCATAACCAGGCGGCCAAGAGCTGGTTCACCGGCAGCCCCGCCCATGCCGAGACAACGGCCTTCCGCAACGGCACGCTTCAAGGTGCCTATTTCATTCTCGCGGCACGCGCGCTCGGCCTCGATACCGGGCCCATGTCCGGCTACAATCAGGCCGGCGTCGACGCGGAATTCTTCCCCGGCGGGAAGGTCAAATCCAACTTCCTGATCAACATCGGCTATGGCGACAACTCGGCGCTGCTCGGCCGCCTGCCGCGCCTCGCGTTCGACGAGGTCGCGAAGATCATCTAGGGTGGCCGCATGGCCATTCTCGCTTTCGACACCTGCCTCGGGGCGGTCTCCGTTGCGCTGCGCACACGCGCGGCAAACGGCGACTGGCTCATCCGGGAGGCCTACGAGGCGCGCCAGACCGGCCACGCCGAGAGGCTGATGCCCATGATCGCCGAGGTCATGGCATCCGCCGGGCGCGACTTTTCTCAGATCGAGCAATTCGCCGTGACCGTCGGTCCCGGCACCTTCACCGGTGTGCGAGTCGGCGTGGCCGCGGCCCGGGCCTTTGCGCTCTCGACCGGCCGTCCAGTCGTCGGCATCTCGAGCCTCGAGGTCCTTGACGCGCGCGGACGTCATCTGCTCGGGCCTCAAAGCGCGTCGCGTGCAATTCTTGTGGCGACGGATGCCCGGCGCGGCGCGCTGTACGCTGCGCTTTATGACCCGTCGAAGCGAACCAGCGATGGCGCTCCCGCGCTGCTGACAGCGGAGGCAGCGGCAGCGCTTGCGACTGCACACAATGCGCTCGTCATCGGATCCGGCGCGCCGCTCGTTGACGAGGCTGCCACAGCGGCCGGACACCTCATCGAGACCGCATTGCCGGCCATCGAACCGCACGCGCGCTTTCTCGCCCAGCTTGCTGCCGGCCGCCCACCAACCGACACGGTCAGCCCGCTCTACCTGCGCGCGCCCGACGTAAAGCCGCAGCCTCAACCCATTGCGAGGCGCCCATGAGCAGAAGCCCCGCGCCCGCGCCGATCAGCCTGCTATGGGCCGCGCCCGATGATGCCAGGGCCATATCCGCGCTCCATGCCCGGCTTTTTCCCACACCCTGGGACAGCGACGCCATTCAGGCCCTGATCGAGCACCCGGCCTCGCTCGCCCTCGTTGCCGTGCGGCCAGGCCGCGACATCGTCGGCTTCATCATTGCCCAGATTGCCGCCGACGAGGCCGAGATCCTGACTGTCGGCGTCGCGCCGGATCGCCAGCGCGGCGGCATCGGCCGTCAGCTCGTCGAGGGTGCCGCGCGTGCGGCGGCCCGCTCAGAGGCGCGGCGTGTCTTCCTCGATGTGGCGGACGGCAATACCCCTGCCCGCGCCCTCTATGCCGCCTGCGGCTTCGCCGAGATCGGCCGGCGCAAGTCCTACTACACCCTCCCCGGTGGCGCCCGCGACGACGCCCTCCAGCTCGCCCGTGACCTCGCTCCGGCATGACCAGAGTGCCGGGTAGGCGCTCGCGGTGTCACGGGTGACAACACCGTGCGGCCGGCCTATCGTGCCTGCCATTCCCATGCAACGCACGACACCCTGGAGGAAAGCCCATGATCAATGAGCTGCGCATCTACACGCTCAAGGCCGGCTCGGCACCGGAGGTCGCAAAGAACTCCGGCACCGTCGCGCGCGCCATCCGCGGCGACAACTACGGCAAGCTCGAAGCCTACTGGATCACCGAGATCGGACCGCTCAACCAGGTTGTGCACCTGTGGACCTACGAGAGCCTCAACGATCGCGCTCGGCTGCGCGGCGAGCTGCAGAAGAACAAGCGCTGGACCGAGGAATACATCCCGCTCATCCGTCCTTACCTGCTGCGGCAGGACATCCGCCTGCTCAATCCCATCATTCCGCTGCGGGCGCCCGCGACCACCGGCAACGTCTACGAGCTGCGCTACTACCGTACGCATCCCGGCGGTGCAAAGCCTTGGCTCGAGGCCTTCACCAGCGCGCTCGAGGTGCGCGAGAAATACTCGAAGATCTCGGGCCTCTGGGCGACCGAGGCTGGCCAGCCGAACGAGGTCGTGCACCTCTGGGCCTATCCCGACCTGAACGCACGGGCCAAGGCACGCGGCGATGCCGTGAAGGATCCGGGCTGGCAGGCATTCCTCAAGACGGGCGGGCCGCTGCTCGATGAGATGAACAACCTCATCATGATCCCGAGCGCGCACTCGCCGGTGCAGTAAGACGCGCCATGCCACAGGCGCGGACTTCGCGCCCCACCGGGAGGGACACCCTCCCGGCCTCCGTTTTAGGACGATGCCCTCGCCGCCTGCGCAACGCGCAACGGAGCACTTTTCCCGTGAGGAAGTCGGCACACGAAATGCGGGCCCATCATGTGCTGTTGGCCGGCGCCTCGACGCGCCAGAGATCGGCGTGGAAGCGCAGTGCGATGGCAAGCACCATCACCAGCCCGAAGAACGCGTAGCCCGTAATCGTGCTTGCAAATCCGATCCGCTCGATGAGCCACCCCGCGATCAGAAGCCCGACCGGCATGCCGTAGATCGCAAGAACGCGCACGCCCATGACACGTCCCGAGACCTCAGCCGTCGCCGCCCTCAGGATCAGCACGACCATGGCGATCATGCAGAGGCTCTGCGCGAGGCCGGCCAGAAAGAGGAACACCATGCCGGGCAGCATATGGCTCATCTGGGCGAATACGATGATCATGGCGTACCAGCCGGCCGTGGAGCCGAGCATGAGACGGGCGAGCGGCACCTTGCGCCCGACAGCCGAGAAGCCAAACGAGCCGACAAGCGCGCCGCCGGCAAAGCTCGCGACGAGGAGCCCCAGTCCCCGCTCGTCGACGAGGTAGACCTCGCGCGCCGCATAGGGGAGCAGGCCGTTCGAAAGCGGATAGGCTGTGAGATTCACGAGCACGGCGAGCCAGATGGCTGCGCGGAGCACCGGCTGCGCCCACACGAATGCCACGCCGTCACGCAGCTGGTGCCAGAAGGAGGTGCGCGCCAGCAGCGGCGCACGCGCCGCAGGCGGCACCAAGGCCGACGCTGCCCGTCCGGCCGCGTACGTCAGCGCAACCCCGACCACATAGAAGCACGTGATGACGATGTAGGTCGGCACGATCCCGAGCAGCGCAAAGAGACTGGCACCGACGAGCGCGCCGGCAACACGCGCGGAATCGATCGTCGTTCGCTCGAGCGCCATGGCGCCCGTGAGCATCTCGCGCGGCAACGTGCCCGCCATGAACGCGCTGCGAATGGCGAGGTCCGATGGCCTGACCAGACCGCTCAAAAGAGCAAGGACAAGGACGATCGCTGGCGACAGGGCGCCCGCATGGGCGCTCGCGAGGAGGATTGCCGCGAGGACTGTGTACCAACCACGCATGAGCACGAGCGTATTGCGGTGCCCGATGCGGTCAGCGACCACGCCGAGCAGCGGCGCAACGAGCGTGCCGAGATAGAGCGATGCACCACACCGCGTCAGCAGGACC
The DNA here is from genome assembly GCA_963205015.1 of Pseudomonadota bacterium. GTDB lineage: Bacteria > Pseudomonadota > Alphaproteobacteria > Rhizobiales > Hyphomicrobiaceae. The sequence continues at coordinate 691 of CAUJKI010000400.1, read as the reverse complement.
ACCGAGCCCGTCTCGACCAGCACGTACCAGCCGAGGATCAGCGTCTCCATCTCGAGCGCCCAGACGGTGACCAGCGCCGCCGGCCATTGCAGGCGGAAGGCCTTCACTTTGAAAGGGGCAAGCCAGGAAGAAAACATTTCGAATGCCGGATCTCGTGCGTCGCGGGGGCGGCATGAGCTGGGAGACCGGCTGGGCCGAACATTCGGGGCCGTGGAATCAGGGCTCACGATTGGTCAGGCTAACAGCGCCGGTACGCCCTCAAAACCCGGTCTCCGTGCACTGCGGGATGGCGTGCGCCGGTCGTGCGTCGCCCGAGCGGTGGTCGGGCGGCCCGCCCAGATGGTTGTCACACCCCTGAAATGCAAATATGCGCGATGGCGCGATCCAAGCGTCGGGGCAGCCGGGGCAGCGGGGGATGAGCGTCATGAGCCAGAACGGGCACCGCGAGGTGGCCTCGCCCACGTTCGCGGAGGCGTTTGGCGTGTGGGCACGGATCGGCCTCATATCCTTCGGCGGGCCGGCGGGGCAGATCGCGCTCCTGCACCGGATGCTCGTCGACGACCGCCGCTGGATCGACGAGCGTTCGTTCCTGCAGGCGCTCAACTTCTGCATGCTGCTCCCGGGCCCTGAGGCCATGCAGCTTGCCACCTACGTCGGCTGGCGACTGCACGGAACCATCGGCGGTCTCGTC
>CAUJKI010000399.1 GCA_963205015.1 Pseudomonadota bacterium | reverse complement strand
ACACCCACACACGCGGATTGATGTACGACTGGCGCATGATGAAGGTGTAGCCGGTCGCGTGCCAGGGCTTCACCTCCTCGACCTTGTTGTCGAGAATGTAGTCACCTTTGGCCGTCCGCGCCGTCAGGATGGCGTGCCCCTCGCCCTTCTCGTCGCGCACTACGGTCATGAGGAGCGCACTGGCCGGCCAGCCGCGCTGCATCAGCACCTGCCGCTTGAGGAGTGCATAATCCTCGCAGTCGCCGCGGGACATGGGGATGGTCCAGTACTCGGCGACGCCATAGATCTCCTGGTCGGTCGCAGGCTCGATCAGCCGGTTGACGGCGCGGTTGACGTGGTCGAGCTCGTCGCGCCGTTCATCCGTCAGCTCGAAGCGCGCGTCCTCGAAAGGCCCCTGGCGGCATTCCACCGGGTGGCGGTCGCAGAAACTCACGAAGCCGAACGGCGGGAGCGTCGGACCATAGACGCGCATGAACGCCGATTGGCGTGGCTCCGGCGTCTGCCGATGCGCGTTGACACTTTCGCTGCCGACTGCCGTCAACAGCGTGCCGCACAAAGCCACTAACAGCAATCTCGACGCCGGCAACATGACTTCGAAACTCCCTCAAGAGAGCAACACACTAGCAGGCAGACGTTAGGCGACCTCCAAGCCGACCCGGCGCATTTGAGGCAAATGCGGCCGGCAATTGCCTCGAATTGATGCCATTGCGGCAACGCTTTACTAACGGGCAGCGTTGCGTGGGAGCGCAGCGCGCCTTCCAGACGGTCCCTCAGTCGAAGTGATTACGCAGTGCTGCCGGGTTCTGGATGTCCCTGAACCGGACGCCGATGCCGTGCTTGTGGTGGCGGACGACGACCGCGCGCAGCTTGCCAAGGACGATCTCCTGCCCGATGGGCGGGCGCGCCTCGGTGCCGATCGAAGCACCCGAGATGGAAACGTCCAGGATCTTGCACGGAACGATGATGCCCTCGTCGAGCTTCAGCATCGATTCACGGTTGCTCGGCACGACGCGCTCGTGCTTGCGCTCATCCTCACCGGTAAGCTCGTTCCTGTTGATCAGCCAGGTGAGCTGGGCGACGAGTTTCTCGCGCTTGTGCTGCGTGGCGCTGAGCTGGATCGCAAAGCCACCATCGAAGAGCCGCACGACGGTGCCTTCGAGGCCGCCGAGCTGGTCGAAATAGGCGACGATGCGCTCGCCCTCCTCCACCTCCACCGGCGCCATGATGGCGGCACCGCCGGCCGAGACGTCGTGGAGCTTGCAGGGATACTCCTGCTTGTTCGCCCGCATGAACCGGCCGAGCAGCGTCAGGGCGACGCGCTTGTGCCGGCGCCGGTCGGCCGGGGTGCGGCTGACGATCGTGCCGCTCTGGGCTGTGGTCGACGCGGATTGCAGCGACATGGAAATCCTTTTGCCTTCATGACAAGCGCGAGTTCAGCAGGCGGCTGGCCTCGTTGAAACTGGCGAATGCGCCAATCCCGCAACTCCAGGCCGATTATCGGGAGGGTCATTTAATGATCTGCTAATCGCACGCCATTTTGGCACGCCAGTCCGTTAACCGCTTTGTGATCGACTTCGCAGGCGTGGCCTTTTTGACGCCCCGATCCCGTGCCGGTATTCTGACGCAATGAGCACTCAATCCAGCGGAAGGCCGCGCACGCCGGGAAAGGCAGCAGCTCTGTTACTCGGGCTCGCTGTTGCCTGGGGTGCCTTCATCCACGAGGCGTGCGCGCAGCAGCCCGGCGGGCCACCCGCCGATCCGCCGGTCGCACCGCAGGAAGCTCCTGAGGCCGGGCCGCCTCCTCCGCAGGCCGACGGTGATCCGCCTGCTGCCGCGGGTCGTCTTATGGACCGCCTGCCGACGACGGCCGACGAGAAGTCCAGGCTGCTTTCCGATCTCTATGCCCACCTCGCGACGGCGGACACGCCCGACGCAGCGAAGAAGATCCAGGCAACGATCGAGCGCCTATGGAGCCATTCGGGCAGCGACACGGTAAGCCTGCTCATGCAACGGGCCTCGAAGGCCCTCGGCGCCAAGGATCATGACCAGGCGCTGAAGTTCATGGACTACGTCGTGCAGCTCGCGCCCGACTATGCCGAGGGCTTCAACCGGCGCGCCTACATTCATTTCGCCCGCAACGATATGGCCTCCGCGGTCGGCGATCTGAGGCGCGCGCTGGCGCTCGAACCGAACCATTTCCGGGCGCTCGACGGGCTTGCGCAGATCTGGCGCCAGACGGGCAATGCCAAAGGCGCCTTGAGCGTCGTCAAGCAGCTCCTGGAGATCCATCCTTACTGGGAAGGTGCGGCCCGCATGGCCGAGGAGCTGGCCCGCGAGGTCGAAGGCCAGGGGATCTGATGCCGGGCGTGCGCGCCGCATCGCTTAAGCGAAGTGCTCAGAATATCCGGTTCGGGAAGTAGCGCAGGATCAGCTCCTCGTAACGCCCGCTGCGCCGAAGACGCTCCAGCGTCCGGTTGATCATCCGCTTGAGCTCGACATCCTGATGGGGCACCGTGATTGCGAGCCCGTCACCGAAGAACTTCGGCTCGAAAAAGGGGCCGCCCTTCAGCTCGCAGCAGTCCTGCGACAGCGAGCCGTTGACCCAGAATACGAGCCCGATGCCGTCGCCGAATACGAGATCTGCGCGACCCTGCCGCACGGCCTCGCGCGCCAGCTCGACGGTCTCAGTCGTCTCGATGGCGCTCTCGCGGAAGAACGTCCTCAGATAGGCTTCGTGCGGGCTGCCGCGGGCAACGGCAATGCGCCGGCGCTCGAGCTGCTCGGGCGTGATCGTCAGACGCTGGCTGGTGCGCAGGCCCGCAAACCAGGCCGCGGTATAGAAATAGCGATCGGTGACATCGAAATCCTTGAGCAGTGCCGGTGTGATCCGTTGCGCTGCGATCACGGCATCGGCCTCGCCGCGCCGCAGTGCCGGCAGGAGCTCGTTCCAGGGCAGCGCGCGGACGTCGCACTGCGTGCCGAGCTCCTGGCAGATGGCGCGGGCGAGATCGACGTCGAAGCCGGTCAGTACGCCGTCCTCGTCGTAGTAGTGGAACGGCGGGAACTCGCTGTCGGTCAGGAAGCGAATGACGAAGCGGCGCGTGCCTGTGGTGGGCGTACCGGCGGGCGGCGCAATGCTCGGGGCCTCTGCCGGCGCTTCCTTGCGCGCCTGAGCGCTGGCTTGCGGCACGGATATCAGCCCGGCAACAATCAGTATTGCGCTCGTCAGCACGGCACTTATGATCAAGTTGCGCACAATGCGTCCTCATTTTGCGGTGCCGGCAGGTTGGGCTGATGCCCACATCCACCTCTCAGCGCACTGCGCATAGCATTTTTTCCGACGTGCAGTGCCAAGCTGCACCGACAGTGCGGCTTGATTGCAGCCATGAGACAGAGGCCCGCCTCCACCGCGCTTCGCCCTCGCCGCCGGCCCGTGTCGCGGGAATCGCCGCGCCAGCGTGGTATTCTAGCGCGGCTGAGGGAGGTGCAACAGCGGATCGGCAGGCTCCGCGCCGCCCCCGCCGAAGCGCCTGAAGGCGAATATGCCTTTCTTGTCGGGCGCGCCATCGATGCGGCTACCCTGCGCCGCGCCGAGCACATGGCTCGGGAATGGGCGGTCCTCCCTCACGAGGTTCTGATCGCGCAAGGGTGGATCGATGAGCGGGAATACGTCGCCGCCCTCGGTGCAACGCTCGGTATCGACTGGTTCGGGCGGGTATCTGCTGGCCCGCGGCGGACCGGCGAGGTCATGATCAGCGCCTATGCCATGCGACCGCAGGTCATCCGCGAGCGGATCTCGCTCCTGCCTCCGGGCCAGCATCCTGTTCTCGCGACGCGACGGGAGGTGGACGCGCGCCACATGGCGGGTGCCGAGATGGCACTCATCGACCACGCCATCGAGGGGCTGTGGAGGGCCAATCCCACGGCTTCCGCGCGCCATGGCGCGGAGACCTGGCAGGCGCTCGTCGCTGCCATCGTCGTCGGCCTTTTTCTCGGTGGTGCTGTGGTCGCGCCCGAGGCGGTCGTGCCATTCGTCATGGCGATCCTCACGCTGCCGTTCCTGTGCGTCACGTTCCTGCGCTCGATGGCGGTGGTCGAGCTCTTCCGGCTGCAGCGTGCCAAGGGCGGGTCCTCGCTCCGGTCCGTTTCCGATGCCGAGCTGCCGCGGTACAGCGCCCTCGTGCCGCTCTATCGCGAAGCTGAGATTCTGCCCGATCTCGTCGCAGGCATGGCCGCGCTCGACTATCCTTCCGCCAAGCTCGAGATCCTGCTCGTCCTCGAGGCGAGTGATACCGAGACGCGCGCGGCGCTCGCCGGCCTCGATCTTCCCGGCAACATCCGTCCCGTCGTCGTGCCGGAAAAGGGGCCCCGCACCAAGCCCAAGGCATTGAACTATGCCCTCGAGCTCGTGAAGAGCCCCTACGTCGTCGTCTACGATGCCGAGGACATTCCGGAGCCCGATCAACTTCGCCGGGCGCTTGCGGCGTTTGCTGATGGCGGCCCCGAGGTCGCCTGCGTGCAGGCGCGGCTCGGCATCCACAATGCGCGCCAGGGATGGCTGGCACGACAGTTCACGATCGAATATGCCTCGCTTTTCGACGGACAGCTTCCTTCCCTGCAGCGGCTAGGCCTGCCAATCCCGCTCGGCGGTACGTCCAATCATTTCCGCGTCGACCGGCTGAAGGAGGTCGGCGGCTGGGATCCCTACAACGTGACGGAGGATGCCGATCTCGGTTTCCGTCTCGCGCGGGCCGGCTACCGCACGCGCACGATCGCTTCGACGACATGGGAGGAGGCCCCCATCGCGCTCGGGAGCTGGGTCCGCCAGCGCACGCGCTGGCTCAAGGGATGGATGCAGACCTATCTCGTGCATACGCGGCGCAGCGCACGCAGCCGACGCGCGCTCGGCTGGTGGCCGTGGCTCGGCTTGCACGTGCTGATCGGGGGGATGCTGCTCTCTGCGCTCGTCCATCCGTTCGTTCTGTTCTCGATCGCCTGGCAAGCGTTGAACGGGAACCTCCCGGCACCGAGTGCCGAGCCGTGGGAGCGCGCGCTCGTCTGGATCGGACTTGCGAATTTCGCGCTCGGCTATGTCAGCGCCATGCTGGCAGCAGCCATTGCCGCGTGGCGCCGCGGTTGGAAGCGGCTGTCGTTCGAAGCGCTGCTGATGCCCGCGTATTGGCTGCTCATCTCATTCGCGAGCTATCGCGCACTCGCGCAGCTCATATCCGCGCCGCACCTCTGGGAGAAGACCGCGCACGGCCATTCGCGGGCAGGAAAGCGCGCCGGCTAGCGAGCTGTGGGCCTAATCGGGGAACGCTACTTTATCCCCTCTCCCCGCTATTGCGGGGAGAGGAGGGGAAAGCGAGCTCGCCCTATGCCCCAGTAATCTTGTCCACCTCTGCCATGTCCTCGGCCGTGAGCTCCCAGTTGGCCGCCTGGACGTTGGCCTCGACCTGCGCCGGTGTTGTCGCGCCCGCAATCACGCTCGTCACGGGCGCCTTGCTGGCAAGCCAGCTGAAGGCCAGCTCCAGCAGCGTATGCCCGCGCGCACTCGCAAAGGCGCCGAGCTTCTCGACTTTCGTCCAGTTGCCCTCGCTGAGGTACTTGTCGGCCCACCGCTGGGCTTGCGAGAGGCGGCCATCCGCCGGCATGTTGTTGCGCGAATACTTGCCGCTCAGGAGGCCGCTCGCGAGGGGGAAGAAGGGCAGGAGACCGAGGCCGTAGTGCTCCATGGCCGCGGCGAGCTGCGGCTCGACCACGTTGCGGACGACGAGGCTGTACTCGTCTTGGCACGAGATGAACGTCGTGGTATTGCGCGCCCGCGCGATCTCCTGCGATTTTGCGACCTGCCACGCCGGCATGTTCGAGCAGCCGACATAGCGAACCTTGCCCTGGCGCACGAGGTCGTCGAGCGTCGCCAGCGTCTCCTCGAGCGGGGTGAGCGGATCGGGCTTGTGATACTGGTAGAGGTCGATCCAGTCCGTCTTGAGCCGCTTCAGGCTCGCCTCGACGGCGCTCATGATGTAGCGCCGCGAGGCCCCGCGCATACGGCCCACATCGTCCATTTCCCAGCCGAACTTGGTCGCCAGCACGATATCCTTGCGCCGGGTGCCGAGTACCTCGCCGATGATCGTTTCCGATCCACCCCGGCCGCCGTACATGTCCGCCGTGTCGAAGAGCGTGATTCCGGCATCGAGCGCCTTGTGGATGACCTTGCGCGAGCCTTCGAGATCGAGCTTGGCGCCGAAGTTGTTGCAGCCGAGACCGACCACGGACACGCGTAGCCCCGAGGGCCCGAGATTGCGTTCCTTCATGAGTATTCCTTCCGTTACTGGATAAGGGCGGCCGCCCTGTAGCTTGGGCCGTCGCGAGGCTGCAGGTCGCACAGTCTGCCTTCTCTTGCAGGTTGCGGCGCGCAGCTCGCTCTGCCAAGAGCTATTCGCCCCTCAGTTTTGCAGAGGACCCCCGCATGAGCCGTACCCCGCGCGCCCCGCTCGACTATCTGCCTGCCGACGAGAGCTTTCATGATCCCTTGCGGGCCGACGCGCACCACCCGGATAAGGCACGGGCGGTCGTCATCCCCTTCGGGCTCGAAGCCTCCGTCAGCTATGGCGGGGGGACGGCAGTGGGGCCGGCGGCAATCCTGGCGGCCAGCCACCAGCTCGAGCTCTATGACGAGGAGCTGCAACGCGAGGCGTGTCTCGATTATGGCATCGCCGCCATCCGGGAGCCCGTTGTCGCCAAGCCGCTCGAAGCGGCGCTGGCGCAGCTATCCGCGCTCGTCGAACAAGTGCTGGAGGAAGGCCGCTTTCCCCTCGTGCTCGGCGGCGAGCATTCGCTTACGGCCGGCGCGATCAATCCGTTCGCGGCGAGCTACAAGGATCTCGTGGTCCTGCAGTTCGATGCGCACGCGGACCTTCGCGATGGCTATCTCGGCGAGAAATACTCGCACGCAGCGGCCATGCGGCGTGTGCTCGATCATGCCCACGTCGAGCTTGTCTCCGTGGGCATCCGCGCGATCTCGAAGGAAGAGGCGGACTTCGCAGCCGCCCATCCGAACCGCGTGCATATCTATTGGGGCAAGGACCAGGCGCGCTGGGATATCGAGGCCATTGCCGCGCACGTGCGCGGGCGTCCGATCTACGTCACGTTCGACATCGACGGTCTCGACGGGGCGGTCATGCCGGCGACCGGTACGCCGACGCCGGGCGGGCTCTCCTATCTCCAGGCGCTTGCGATCCTGAAACGCGCCGCGGAGGTCGGCACCATCGTCGGGGCCGACGTTGTGGAGCTGGCACCCATCCCGGGCTTTCACATCTACGACTACACAGCAGCGGCGCTGGCCTACAAGATCATGTCGTATGCCCTCTCGGGCACGGGGCCGCGCTAGTGTCCCAAATCCGAAGTTCGCCACACCTCGATGCTGGTGTTCCGAGCGAACTTCGGAAGCAAAAGGGACACTAGCAGCACAAGCTTGCTAGCGTGATGATCGAGAAATTCGC
>CAUJKI010000398.1 GCA_963205015.1 Pseudomonadota bacterium | reverse complement strand
CATCCGGCCGCGCTCGATGACGAGGAAATCCGGCGTATAGCGGCAGCCATCGGCCAGCGTGAGCGTCACCGCCTCGTGCCGCCATGCGTCGATCTGGCCCGCCCGGCGCTGAGACTCGAGGATTTCTGCGTACCTGGCCTCAGCCCTGCTGCGGAATTTCGGGCCGCTGAGGCGTTTTTCTGGTGCGGTGGCTACTACCCCCTTGCCCGGCTCGCGTTCGGCGCTTGGCGGTGCCTCCAGGTACTCGCGCGCCTCTTCCCTGCGCTGCCAGGCGGCGTACTGCTCGGCGCTCCAGCGCAGGCCGCTCATTTCGCCGCCCACCCCTTCCCGCCGCAGCGGTTGCGCCAGACAACCGACGCCGCCCTCGGGCCGATGTCGCGCTGCGGCTCGCTCGGGTGCAGGCAGCAGAGCACCGGGCCGACCTGGCGGGCGTGGCGGCATTCAATGCATCGCTGCTCAGGCATGGCACGCGAACTCGCCGTGATACAGGCGCGCCGCCGCTTGATACGCGCGAGCCGCGTCCTGCTTGCTGTGGAATCGTCCGAGCCAGACGCGCCTTCCGTTCACGGCAATCTTTGCGGAGTAGCGCTTCGTTTGTCGGTCGAAGCTCACCCCTTTAATGCCCGTTGTGTTGTTCCTTTGCGCGCCTCGGTTTCGCTGATTCTCTGACGCTGTCGCCAAGCGTAGGTTCTCGATCCTGTTATTCGAGTCGTTCCGGTCAATGTGGTCGATTTCGAACCCGGACGGAACCGCTCCATTGCACAACAGCCAAACCAACACATGCGCGCGAACGATATGCGTCCCGACCCTGGCTTTTTTCCGGATCGGTTTCATCGACCCCGATCCGTTCCGGAAAACGAACCCTGACGTAGGTTCGTACCTAAAGTTCTCCGCCGTCAGCATCACATCGGACGGCGTCTCGCCAAATCGTCTACCGGGCATCAGCACTCCTTATCGCAGGTGGCGCAGGTCATGCCGACTCCATGACGCCCGCGGCGATCGCGGACTCGCGCGTGCCGAAGCCCCTGCCGAGCCACCACTGCTCATCGGGGTTCGCCCCGCTGGTCGGCAGGTCGTCGAGCCAGCCTTCGGCGTTGAGCCACGTCGCTGGGTGCGGGATGAAGCGGCCGTCGTCACGGAGCCACTGAGTCGAGGTCTTGGCCCGCCCAATGCCGGCGAGAATCGCCCGCAGGAGCTGCTCGCTCGGTTTCAGCTTGGCCCACGCCTTGCGTGCAGCGCCTTTGCTCACCCGCTTCGGGTACGCCGCCCAGAACTGCTCGAAGCCGTCGCTTGTCGTGGCCCGTCCTGGTCGGTCTCGCGCATCGGCAGATGCGCAAGATGGTTTTTCCTGCTCTTGTTCCTGTTCCTGTTCCTGTTCTTGGCTTCGATGGGGCTTAGAAGGGGCTTCGATGGGGCTTGCTGTTTTGGTCGGTTCCTGACGCTTTTTGGTCAGGTTGAACGAAGCCGCGTATTTCTCGAAGAACGGCTCCAGGTGAGGGTTTGCGGGCAGTGCGTTGTACTCGTTCTGGATGCCGATGCACCGCTTGTCGTCAGGTTTCAACTGGTCGGCGATCTGGTATCGGGCCATCTCGAACACCCACACCATCTCGGATGCCTCGTCATAGGCGCAAAACCCGGCTTCGATGGCCCTTGCAAGCCCCTTCGATGCCCCTTTTTCGCCAAGCCCGGTTTCGTGCGCGATGTACAACTTCGGCAGGTAGTACAGGCCGAGCATGTTGGCGTGCGGGCAGGTCATCAGGTACATGGCAACGATCTGGGCTTCCATGCCGGCGGCGCGCAGTTGCTTGCCAGTCGATCCGATCCAGAACTGCGGCGAGACCTTTCCATAATCACGCATTCCGGACGCCTTCCATCTGTTCGTCCGGCAGGTATTGCACCGCTCGGCGCTTGTTCGTGATGCAGTATTGGAGACTGCGCGGCTCGAACCACAGGTACATGGCCCGGTGCTGCGCCTCGCCGTTGCGCTGCTTGAGCAGCTCGACCTTCGCGTCCGGCGAGCCATCGTCCGCCTCGGTTTCCTCGCGCAACCTGGCCCACACGCTGAACACGTTGTCGGCCATGTTCGTGATCTTCCCTGACCCGGATACGTCGAGTTTTCCGGGCCCAGACTTCTCGTCGGCCGCCTTGCGCGGGTGAGCCACGACGTTGACGTGCGCGGCGAACTGCTTGGCGAAGGCCGTCACGCGCGACATGAGCTGCCGCTGCGCCTCGAAGGCGCCCTTGCCTTCCTCGGGCACGTCGGCCAGCATCATCAGCGAGTCGACGACGAAGTGCCGGATGCCGTACCGTCTGGCGCCGTAGGCGAACACCTCGAGCAACCGCGCGCTGTCGGCCTGCCCGACGTGCCGGTACAGCCACAGGCGATCATCGAACCAGCGGTTGACCTGGCGGATGTACTGGATCGTCGGGTCGCCGCAGCCGGCCGCCTGGCGCGTCAGGCGCGACATGATCTTCTTCGGCAACATCTCGCCCGAGAAGATCAGTACGCGTTCGTCGTTGCGCATCAGGCCGAGCATGGCCTGACCGAGAAACTGCGACTTCCCGTGGCCGTTGTACCCGGTCCATACCGACACCTCGCCGGGCCGAAACCGAAACCACTCGTGATCCATGCCGATGTAGAGCGCCGGATCGACTGGCGCATCGGCCAGCATGTGCAGGTCGGCGATTACCTCGTCGACGAAGATCGAGGCCGGCACCAATTCATCCGGGTCGATCGGCCGCGCCTCGCGGACGTGGAAGGCGAAGTCGTCCGCGTTGGCGCCGGCCAACAGGAACTCGTTCGCGTCCTTCGTCGGGAGCCTGCACACCCGGCAGCGATCCAGCCCGAGCCGGTTGGCGACCTCGCGCGCGCCCTTCCTGCCGGCGTCGTCGTCGTCGTAGCACAACACGATGTCGGAGAAACGCTGCAGGCGCTCCCAATCCGAGTCGATCCACTGATGGTTTCCGGCGCCCTGATTGACGCTCATGGCCGGGATGCCGGCCTGATGCAGCGTCATGGCGTCGATCTCGCCCTCGGTGATGCAGATGGACCGCGCCTTCGGGTCGATCAGATGCCAGCCGAACAGACACGGCTCCGAGTCCTTCGCCTGCCACATCTTCTTCTCGGCGACGAGGCGCGTCTTGACGTTGACGAGCTCGCCGTCGCGCAGGTACGGCATCAGGACGGCCGTGTCGTCCGGGTTTCCGGCCAGCCGAAACTCGGCGATCGTCTGCTCGGTCAGCCCGCGCGATGCGAGCCACGCCGCGACGCGCGAGCGCGGACGGCCGCCATCCGGCTTCGCGGGACGCGAGTAGGTGCGCTTTGGCTTGAGCGGCGCGTCCAGCGACACGCCCAGGTACGCCGCCGCTTCCCGCATGGCCTCGGCGATCGAGCAACCGCGGCGGGCCGCAAACAGGTCGAGCAAGTCGCCGCCCTCGCCCGTGGCGAAGTCCCTCCAGACGCCGCGCTTCGATCCAGTGATGCGCACCGACAGCGACCCGCCGGCCTCGCCAGTGACCGACCCGGCCTTCCACTCCTGCCCGTGGCGCTTGCCGTTGGGCAGCAGCATCGCCGCCACGTCGGCGGCGTTCTCGGCGAGCCGGTCTGCCAGGTCGCGCGCATTCACCAGTGTCTCCGTTCCGCGCGCTCGTAGTCGCGCACCCAGCGCGCCGCTGCGAGCGAGCGCAGGCGAATCCAGTGCCAGATGAGCCGCATCAAACCCCCGTCGCCTTTGCGATCACAGCCACCGCGCGGTCATACTCCGCACCCGTCAGGCACGGGAAGTCGCGCACGAGCTCGGCCTTGAACCGCTCATACGCTGCGTAGTCGGCCCGGTGCGGCCGGTGCGCGCCGATCTGCCGAACGCGGGCGAGCCAGCGCTCGAGCGGCGGCAGTTCGACGACGGCGCTCATCGCACCCTCCGATACCTATCCGGCCGCTTTCCGGCCCCGCGCTCGACGGCGATCTCCCCGACCTGCTCGACCGTCCATGCGATCGGGTCAGTCATGCCGCACCCGAAACAATGTCGGCCGGCGACCTTGGCCAAAGAATGTCGGCCCCCTGCGCTGCCGCGACACCTTGCCAGCGGCCTCCAGTTCGCTCAGGACGACATGGGCGTGGCCGTGCGTCCATCCCATTTGCGTCGCAACCTGCTGCGCCGTCGCCTCGCCTGCCTGCATCAGATAGTCGAGCAGCCATTGCGTGCGCGTCTCCCGGTCGAGCCTTGAGTCGGTCACTCGACCGCCTCCAGGTTCTTGCGCGCCGTCCAGAACACAGCGACCTGCTCGTCGGCGGACGACATGGGTCAGGCGACCCGCTCGGCGGGCTCGGTGGCAGGCACGGCCGGCGCTTCGTCTACGGACTTGAGCAGGCTCTTCGAGAGGTGTTTGCGAGCCAGCGCGGCGAGCACTCGGTCGGCAATCCGTGGCGGCAGAACGTCCGGCCACTTGACCACGGCCTGGTATGTGACCCCGATCTGTTTGGCCGCTTCAGA